>DASVEH010000294.1:0-7488 GCA_036380655.1 Candidatus Limnocylindria bacterium
TCTCGGCCTGGGGCACCTGGGCCTTGAGGTGCTGAAGCCCATCGGCCGAGTCCATCCCGAGCACGTGACCGCGCTTCGAGGTGATCTGGCCCATGACGTCGCCCATGAACTCGTCCGGCACCACGATGTCGACCTCCAGGATCGGCTCCAGCAGCGCCGGTGAGGCGGAGTCGAACGCCTTCTTCAGCGCCTGGGAGGCGGCGACCTTGAACGCCATCTCGGACGAATCGACGGTGTGGTAGGAGCCGTCGACCAGCGTCGCCTGCAGGTCGACCACGGGATAGCCGGCGAGGACGCCCTCGGCCATCGCCTCGCGCAGACCCTTCTCGACGGCGGGGATGTACTGCTTGGGCACCACGCCGCCCACGATCCGGTTGCCGAACGCGAAGCCGGTGCCCATCTCGGCCGGCTCGAACTCGATGACCACGTGCCCGTACTGCCCATGGCCGCCCGTCTGGCGCTTGAATCGGTTGTCGATGCGCGCGGCCTGGCGGATCGTCTCGCGGTAGGGCACCCGCGGGGTGGCGGTCCGCACGGCCGCCCCGAACTTGCGCTTGAGCCGATCCACGATGACGTCGACGTGCGCGTCGCCCATGGCGGTCAGGATCGTCTCGCCGGTGCCCTCCTCGCGTCGGATGTCGATCGCCGGCTCCTCCTCGGCGAGCCGATGGAGCGCCTGGCCGAGCTTGTCGAGATCGGCCTTGGACTCCGGCTCGATCGCGACCTGCAGCGACGGTGCGGGGAACTCCAGGGGAGCCAGCTCGACGGCCTGGGCCTTGTCGGCGACCAGGGTGTCGCCGGCAGCGGTGGACGTCAGCTTCGCGACCGCGGCGATGTCGCCGGGGCCGACGCTGCCAAGGTTCTCGGTGTCCTTGCCCTGCACGGAGAGGAGGTTGCCGATGCGTTCATCCTCGCGCTTCGAGGCGTTGTAGACGTGCCCCTGCCCGCTCAGCTTGCCCGAGATGACGCGGAAGTAGGTGAGGCGGCCGACGAACGGATCGGCGGTGGCCTTGAATACCTGGGCCACGAACGGCCCGTCCGGATCCGGCGTGACCTGCTTGCCGTCCGCGGTGGCTCGTGCACCGACCTCGGCGGGGGAAGGAACGTGCTTCACGATCATGCTGATCAGCTCGCGGACGCCGATGTTGCGGGTCGCCGAACCGACGAAGACCGGCACCACGCTGCCTTCTCGGGTGCCCTTGTGGAGCGCCGCCTCGATCTCTGCGTCGGTGAAGGCCTGGCCTTCGAGGTACTTCTCCATGAGCTCGTCGGACGCCTCGGCGGCGGCCTCGACCAGCGCGTCGCGCCGAGAATGCTCGATCCCCTCGAGCTCGGGTGGGATGGGCACCTCCTTCGGCCTGCCGTTCTCGTAGACGTTGGCGTGCTCCTCGATGACGTCGACGTAGCCGTTGAACGTGTCGGCAGCGCCGATGGGCAGGTAGACGGGCGCGATCTTCGGTCCGAAACGCGCCTTGAGCGCATCGAGGGTGGCGTCGTAGTTCGCGTTCTCGCGATCCATCTTGTTGATGAAGACCATGCGCGGCAGGTTGCGGGCATCGGCGAGGCGCCAGACCTCCTCGGTGCCGACCTCGACGCCGGCGGACGCGTCTATGACCACGATCACGGCATCGACGGCGGCCAGTGCCTCGACGACATCGGCCTGGAAATCGGCATAGCCGGGCGTGTCGACCACCGTGATCCGGACGCCCTCGTGCTCCATGGAACCGATGGCGAGGTTGATGCTCTGGTTTCGCTTGTGCTCGTCAGGGTCCCAGTCGAGGGTGGTGGTGCCCGCTTCGACGGTCCCGAGGCGTGAGATCGCGCCGGCATCGAAGAGCATCGCCTCGGCGAGGCTCGTCTTGCCGGCGCCACCGTGGGAGACGAGAGCGACGTTCCGGATCCTGTCGGGGCTGGTCGGCTTCATCGGTGCTCCTTGCGCATGGTCATGCGGAGTCGCCGAGGCCGATGGAGTCCGCCTCGGGCGGTCGGTTGGCCGGATGTGGGAGCGTCATTATAGGAGCGCACCGCGCCGAGAAAGGACCGATGCCTCCACGCCTCATCGCTCATGTGGACTACGTCACGGAACCGGCGAGCTCGCCCGATCCGATCGGCTTCGTGCTCGCTGCTCTCGCCCAGCCGTGGTCGCTGCTCATCCTCGCCCTCGGCGCCATCGTGGTGACCGCTGCCGTCCTCGCCTGGGCGCGCTGGCGGCCGCTCGAGGAGGCACGGCTTCGGTTCGTCGAGCGCACCGACTCGTACCACGATTTCCTGCCATGGATCGTGCGCCTGTCGGTCGGGCTGGTCCTCATCGGCGCCGGATTGTCGCGCGCTCTCTTCCTGCCCATCCTCGAGGCGGACCGGTTCGCCGGGCTGCTGCTCACCATCACCGGCTTCCTGCTCCTGCTCGGGCTCGCGGTCCGGCCGGCCGCGATCGTCGCCCTCGGCATGTACGCCGTGGTGCTCGTGAGCAACCCCGTTCTCGTGTTGATGTTCGACGTCGCCGGCGGGCTCGCCGTCGCCGCCATCCTGGGGCCGGGGCGGCCCTCGGTCGACGATCTGCTGCGTGCGGCCTTTCCCCGGGGCCTCGGCGCGCGAGCCGCCACGGCGAACCTCGCACGCACCCGCTACGACGACGTCGTCCCGCTTCTCGTCCGCCTCGGCCTCGGTGGTGCCTACGCCGCCTCCGGCATCGTCGACAAGCTGGTCATCTACGACCAGGCGCTGGCGGCCGTCGATCGCTATTCGCTCACCTCGGTCGTGCCGGTGACTCCGGAGCTGTGGGTGCTCGGAGCCGCCGTGGTCGAGACGGCGCTCGGCGTCGCGATCATCCTCGGCGTGCTCACCCGCTTCAGCGCCATCGTCGGGTTCGCCGTGCTGACGCTCGCTCTCTTTGGACTGCCCGACGATCCGGTCATCGCGCACGTCGGCCTCTTTGGCCTGTCGTCCGTCCTCGTCGTCCTCGGGGGCGGCCGGTGGAGCGTCGACCACGTCCTGCTCGCGCGGATCGGCGAGCGTCTGCGGCGTTGGTAGAATCGCACTTCGCATTCGAGTACGTTCCCGCGCGCGAACCAGGAGGATCCATGTCCGGCCACAGCAAGTGGTCCCAGATCAAGCGGCAGAAGGGCGCCAACGACGCGAAGCGCGGCGCGCTCTTCACGAAGCTTGCGCGCGAGATCATCACGGCCGCCCGGCAGGGCGGGGGAGACCAGGACGCCAACTACCGCCTGCGCATGGCGGTCGACAAGGCGAAGGCGAACTCCATGCCGGCCGAGAACATCAAGCGCGCGATCGAGCGCGCGACCGGCACCGGAGCCGATGCCGAGCAGTACGAGGAGGTCACCTACGAGGGCCTCGGCCCCGCCAATGTGGCGGTGATCGTTGCCGCCATGACCGATAACCGCAACCGCACCGCGTCTGAGATTCGGAGCGTGTTCAGCAAGTCGGGCGGATCGCTCTCGACCGTCGCGTGGCAGTTCGAGCAGAAGGGAATCATCAGCGTCCCGCTCAACGGCCGGGACCCCGACGAGGTCACCCTGGCGGCCATCGATGCCGGCGCGGCCGACGTCGGGGCGCCTGATGCCGGCGCCATCATCGTGACGACCGAACCCGCCGACCTGGAGTCGGTGCGGCGGGCGCTGGCCGACAGTGGCTTCGAGGCGGATTCGGCCGAGCTCTCGATGGAGCCGACCACCAAGGTCGAGATCGGCGACGAGAAGACCGCCAAGCAGGTGCTGCTCTTCATGGAGCGCCTCGAGGACCTCGACGACGTCCAGAACGTCTACGCGAACTTCGACATCCCGGCCGACCTGATGGAGCAGCTCGAAGCCCAGGTGGTTTGAGCAGCGGCCCGATAAGCCACGCGTAAGCGTCCGGTAATCCGCCAACGGTCACAGTGGGCGTCCTCATGGCGCACCGCAGCGGCGAATTCGTGAACCTGACCATTCGTGTCGACAGCGGCATCCTGATGCTCGCCAAGCATCGTGCGCTGCTGGAGCGCACGTCGGTCAACCAGCACCTGGGCGAGGCGCTCGAGGACTACGCGGATGGCGCCATGGATGCTGCCAGGCGGACGAACAAGGTTGCCTACGTCTTCGGCATCGTGGAAGAGATCCGGTCACTTCGTCGCAAAGAGCGCGCGCGGCGACGCACCGAGCGCGTGCGGATCGTCCAGAGCCCGTCGGAAGCTGATCTGGTGCCCTAATCCGACGTCGGTTGGCCCCGACGACGGGACCCCGCGTGACCGCTATCGCGATGAGGGCTGAATTGGCCGTCCTGCATCCGGGCCGGTCGCCGCATCCCGTCAGACTCGATTCGACTGCACTACTGCACGACTCCACCGGACCACGACTACACGTCGGATGTCTGACAGCGGCCAGGACGGATCGTCAAGGGGAGCGGCCCACGCGGCCGAAGCCCCGACCGTCGTCAGCCGGTGGTACCGGTCCGGCGCCGTCGGGGAGTGGCGGGTGACCCCGACGCCGCGGACGGACCGGTCGCGGCGCCGAGGTACCCGCTCAGCAATGCACCGACGTCCGGCACCGTCTCGGTGCGCAGCCGGTAGCGCTTGGAGCCGACGCCGACCGAGATGAGGCCGGCGGAACGCAGGACGATCATGTGGTGGTGCATCGTGGTCTTGGCCAGGCCGAACATCTCGGCGAGCTCCATCAGCGACTTCTCACCGTCGGCAAGAGCGCGCAGGATGCGCAGCCGCTTCTCGTCGCCGAGAGCCTTCGATAGCCGGACGAGTCGCAGCGGTGGCGTGCCCGAATCGGCGGAGACGCTCTCGTCCGCAACCGGGTAGACGATCAGCAGCGCATCGCCGAACTCGAGGTACGAGACCAGTGGACGGTTCACGAAGCTCGGGATCATCACCACCCGGTCGATCCCGGGTCGTGGTGCGAACTCGACGCCGTTGGTGGCGGTCGTGACGAAGCGTTCGATCGGCAGCTCGCGCATCAGATCGCGCTTGACCTCCGCATCGCGCTCGATGATCGGCATGATCGTCAGCGACTCCGGCTTGAAGACCCGCTCGGCCCACAGCTCGAGGACCGCGATCAGCTCCGCCTTGAGCGTCTCGCCGTCCGCGTCGAGGATGCCGCGCAGGAAGTTGGTCCACGGCTCCCACTCGGGATGCGAGGTGCGCAGGAACTCGAGCTTGGCCTCCTCGTCGCCGCCCACGGCGGCGCGGATGACCGCCGCAGGGGTCGATCGGCGCGTGTCGCGGGCATAGAACTGGACCAGGTGGAGCCGGATCTCGTCAGCATCGGTCTGACGCAGGTGGTCGAGGAAGGCGGGGATGTCGCGGGGCGCCGGTGTGTCGTAGGCGAGACCCAGCAGGTGGATGAAGGTGTCGGAGTCGCCGCGCGAAACGGCCGTGATCCGATCGATGAGGTCTTGGCCGGCGCGCTCGCGTGCCTCGGCAATCCAGTCGGCGCCGATCTCGTAGGTCTCGTTCTCGGCCCAATCGAACGTGGTGACCAGCGACTGAAGGAGCTCGTACGCCGGGGAGACCTCGATGATCACCGCGGGCGGCGTGTCCGGTCGGCGCGTGGGAGCCATCGGTCCTTCCTCTCAGGCGGTGCGGGGAAGCGCCGGAGGGCGAGCGGGCCGCTCTGCCCGCTCGCCGCTCAGCGACATTCCGGCCGCGATCAGGGCGTGGCCGATGCGAACCCGCATCTTGGCCGCGGCGCCAGCCGCCCGCCGCGTGGGCGATGTCTTCAGCTGCGACTGGCGATCCCGAATCAGGGAGTCGAGGACGCCAGGGTTCGGCATGAGCATCATCGTTCTATCACCGTCCCTTCGTCCGATGTGCATGTGGTGGTTCGAGGAATCTCGAACGCTGACGGTATCGTACGGCACGAGTCGAACACTGTCAACACCCTGAACGAACAAATTCGAACGGCTGAGCGCGGACGGCCCGCGTGCGACTACCATGCGAGCGTGATCACGCTTGGCATCGATCCCGGCACGGCGGTCTGCGGCTTCGGGGTGATTGAGCTGCGCGGGGGCGATATCCGCCTCGTCGACGCGGGCTGTATCCGGACTCCCTCCGAGGCGACCGACGCCGAGCGTCTCCGGCAGCTGCACGCGGCGCTGCGGACCCTGATCGGCGAGCACCGACCGCAGCGAGTCGGGATCGAGCGCCTCTTCTTCCAGCGCAACGTCCAGACCGCGATGGCGGTCGGCCAGGCGCGCGGGGTTGCCCTGTTGGCCGCCGCCGATGCGAACGTGCCGATCGACGAGCCGACCCCCAACGAGGTGAAGCAGACGATCTGCGGCAACGGATCGGCGGACAAGGCGCAGGTGGCGGCGATGGTGCAGCGCCTGCTCGGCGTGAGCTTGGCCGGAGTGCCCGACGACGCCACCGATGCGCTCGCCATCGCCATCGGCTGCGCCTACCGTGCGGCCTCGGAGCCGAAGGCGGTCATCGGGTGATCGGCTCCGTCCGCGGACCGGTCACGCACGTCGGACAGGACTACGCCCTCGTCGAGGTCGGCGGCATCGGCTACAGGGTGGTGGCGGGGCCGGCACTGCTCGCGAAGCTGCGTGTCGGGCGGGAGGCATCGGTCTACACCCATCACCTGGTCCGCGAGGACCAGCAGGCCCTGTTCGGCTTCGCCACCACCGAGGAGCTCGCCTTCTTCGAGCTGCTCCTGACGGTCTCCCAGGTCGGACCGCGCCTGGCGCTGGCCATCACGGCCGCCCATCCGGTGACGAAGCTCCAGCTCGCGATCGTGACCGATGACGCCGACGTCTTCACCAGCGTTTCCGGCGTCGGCCGCAAGACGGCGCAGCGGATCATCCTGGAGCTGAAGGAGAAGGTGCACGCCGCAGGCATCGCCGCCGGCGGAGCCGCCTCGACCGATTCGGACGTGGTGGCGGCCCTCGAATCCCTCGGCTACTCGTCCACTGAGGCGCGGCGGGCAGCCGGGGCCGTGGCGGGAACCGCCGGGGAGCTCGACACGCGCATCAAGGCCGCGCTCCAGGAGCTGGCGCGCAGCCGATGACCGTGGCGTCCGACTGGCGCGATCCGGCGGTGGCCGAGCACATCCTGCGCAGCTATCGCGTCTGGGCGGTGGTGGGCTGCTCCTCGCGGCCATGGCGCGCATCGTTCGGGGTCTCCCGGTACCTGCTGCGCGCCGGCTACGAGGTCCTCCCGATCCATCCCAACGAGAAGCGCGTCCATGACCTCGACGTGTTCCCGGACCTGGTCTCGGTGCCGCCCGAGCGACGCGCGACGATCGAGGTCGTCGACCTGTTCCGCCGGTCGGATGCCGTGCTGCCTCACGTCGAGGAGGCGATCGCCATCGGCGCGCGGGCGATCTGGATGCAGCTGGACGTCTGGAACGAGGATGCTGCCCGGCTTGCCGCCGATGCCGGCCTCGAGGTGGTCATGGACCGCTGCCCGGCGATCGACCACCCGGCGATGGTCGGCTCGCCGATGGCCTGAACCCACGGATCAGATCAGCTTCGGTGCAGAACGAACCC
>DASVEH010000295.1:0-2071 GCA_036380655.1 Candidatus Limnocylindria bacterium
CTGGTGCTGGAGAACTCATCGGGTGGGGGCGACCTGCTCGGATCGCGGATCGAGGAGCTGGCAGCGATCCTGGCGGGGGTCGGCGCAGGCGCGGATCGGATGGCGTTCTGCCTCGACAGCGCGCACCTCTGGGGTGCCGGCTACGACCTCTCGACCCTCGAGGGGGCAGGCGCGGTGGTGGATCGGTTCGAGGAGCTGATCGGGCTGGATCGGCTGGTCCTCGTGCACCTGAACGACTCGCGCTCGGTGCTCGGCTCGCGGACCGATCGGCACGAGCACGTGGGAGCAGGGCAGATCGGGCCGGCCGGGCTCGGAGCCCTACTGCGGGATCAGCGGCTGGCGCGGACGACCTTCATCATGGAGACCCCCGGTGCCGACGAGGGCTGGGACGCGGTCAACATGCGCCGCGCCCGGCTGCTGTGGGACGGGGCTGTCGAGCTGCCGGTGCTGCCGCCGAAGGCGTTCCGCACCAATCGGCGCTCGACGCGAGCGGGTCCGCCGCGAGCTACGGGGCGTCAGCCCTGAGATCAGCTGCCGTTCGAGTAGCCGTTGGGAGCCGCGTGTGAGCCGTTGGTCGACCCGCGAGCACGGCGGGTGCGGAGCGCGATGTAGGCCTGCATCAGCTCGCGGACGTCCGATTCGGTGAGAGACTCGTCACCGCGGAGCGCGTACTCGACGCGGGTGGTGGGCAGGACGGCACGCGAGTTGAGTGAGGAGAAGTAGGCGGGGCCATCGGCCTCGTCGAGGATCTCGCGCAGGCCACGCGCAAGCTTGGTCGCCGTGCCGAGCGACGGCATGCGGTCGCCCTTGATCAGCCGGGAGATGGTGGAATGGTCCACGCCCGACTGGAGCGCCAGCTGACGCTGGCTCATCTTCTTTTCCTTCAGCTGGCCACGCAGCCAGGCGTTGAAGGATCGCGGTGTCTGCAGCGTCATCTGCGACCTTCGTGCGCTGCACGCCATCGGTGCTTGAAGCCGCGCCGGTGGTGCGTACGAGCAACCGCAGCATCCCAGCGAGGTTGAACCGCCTCAATAGGAGGAAGGTACCGAGGGCTGGGTCAGCCCGGCGTGGCGGCCGGCTGGCCGCTGTGCGCGCGGCGGACCTTGGTGCTGAACGCGTAGAGGATGCCGCCCAGGATGATGACGGTCACGATCGTCAGCCCGCGGTCCACCAGGGCCACCGCGGCGGCCGGCTCCCGCGTGACGCCGTAGATGGAGAGCACCCCGATGATGCCCGCCTCGACGAAGCCGAAGCCGGCCGGCGTCAGTGGGATCGCGGTGAGGAGCGCGGCCGACAGCGCCACGAACACCGACGCGCTGATGCCCAGCCCCACCTCGGGCAAACCGAGCGCGCGAATCACGAAGTAGAGCCGGGCGCCCTCGAGCACCCAGATCGCCACGGTGAGCGCCAGGATGACGGGCACGCTGCGGGCCGTGAGGGCCCCGGTGCTGCCCTCGTGGAACCGGTCCCAGAGCTCGCCGACCCGGCTCGGCAGCCATCGGCCGATGCGAGCGCCGTACAGGCGCAGCCCGATGATGAGCAGCACGAGGCCGATGGCCAGCACGAAGCCGACGACGAAGAGCGCATCGATATCGGGCCGCGAGCGGCCGCGGAAGGACCAGTACCCGGCGCTCAGGGCCAGGGCGGCGATGATGATGATGTCGGCGATGCGCTCGATGAAGACCGTGCCCACCGTCCGCGAGATGGAGGCGCCGAAGTTGCCGCGCAGCAGGTAGGCGCGATACAGGTCGCCCAGCTTGGCCGGCACCAGGCAGTTGACGAACCACGAGAGGAACAGGATCTCGGTCGCGTCGCGCAGACGGACCGACATCCCGCTGCGCTCGAGGACGTAGCGCCACCGGAATCCTCGCAGCGGGAACGTGGCGTAGTAGGCAAGGAAGGCGAGCACGAGGAACCCGGGATCGGCCTGCCCGACGAGGCGAACGACCTCGCCCCAGTCGAAGTCGTCGCCGAAGATGACGCGCGACAGCAGGTAGAGCAGGAGCAGCCCGAACAGGACAGAGCCGATCGTCCGCCAGTTGAGGATGCGGCGCCGGAGCGACACCTGGTC
>DASVEH010000296.1:0-3936 GCA_036380655.1 Candidatus Limnocylindria bacterium
CGGCCGGTCGCTTGGGGCGAGGTCCTGCCGGGCGCCATCGTGGCTGCCCTGCTATGGACCGTCCTGCGCTTCGGCTTCACCTGGTACGCCACGAGCGTGGCGAATTACGACAGCGCCTTCGGGCCGATCTCGACCGGCATCACCCTGCTCGTGTTCCTCTACTTCGCCAGCGTGATCGTGCTGCTCGGTGCGGAGTTCGCCCGCGCCGGCGCCATGGAGGACGAGATCGGGGCGATCGCCGCCGCCGATCCGCGGTTCCTGCCGGTGCCGGTCGGCCCCCTCCCGGGCCCGGCGGCAGCTCCGAGACGGGGCATCTCACGCTGGATCGTGCTCGGCGCCGGCGTGGTCATCGGCCTGGTGGTCGATCGGTTCCTCCGGCGCGACGAGGACGGATGACGGCGCGCGAACGCGGTCCGGACTAGACACGGTGTAGTACATTCGGCGGGTTCCGGTGCCACCAGGCATCGGTCACCATCGCCCCGCAACGACTCGCTACGGGGCACAAGGGCAAATTGCACATTCGGATCACCGCTCGATGAGGCGGCGGTCTCATCTGGCCGTCACGTTCGTAGCCCTGCTGACGGTCGGATGGAGCGTCGTCTCAACACAGCCCAGCGGCTCGGCCCTTGCCGCTGATCCTGAGGCCCAGCTGGCCGAAACCCGCGCGCAGCTCGCAGACGCACAGTCGGCGCAGCAGTCACTGGAGGCTACCCTCCAGCAGCAGCGCACCGAGCTCGCTCAGCTCCAGCGCAAGTCCGCGGATCTCGACACCCAGCTCGACCTCGCCGTGGCCGAGCTCGAGGCGGTCACCGCGGAGTACGAGCGCGTCGCCGGCCTGCTCGAGCAGGTCCGCGCCCAGGTCGATGAGATCGAGGCGCGCATCGCCGAGCTCCACGACGCCATCGACGCCCTCGACGAGCAGCTGATCGAGGTGGCCGCCGACATCGGGCGGCGCACCACCGACCTGGAGGAGCGCGAGGCGCTGCTGCAGGACCATCTCCGATCGGCCTACGAGCGGAGCCAGACCTCGTTGCTCGAAGTCCTCCTGAGCGCCGATTCGCTCGACCAGGCCACCACCCAGGTCGGCTACCTCATGACCGTCTCGGAGCAGGACCAGATCCTGGCCGATGACATCCGCGCCATCCGCGAGGAGCTCGAGACGCGCCGCGAGACCCTGAAGGATGGCCGCCGTGCCCTCGCCGATGCGCGCGCCGTCGCGCGCGACGAGGAAGCCTCGCTGAAGACCCGCCGCGCGGAGCTGACCGAGCTGGAGGCGCAGCTGGCGGAGCTTCGTGCCGCCGCCGACCGCAAGCGCGCCGAGCAGGAGGCCGCGCTCAACGCCGCGCTCGAGGCCAAGGGCAGCGTCGAGCAGCAGATCGCCGACAACGAGGAGGCGGCCGCCGCCGCCGCGCGCCTCGCCGAACAGCTACAGCAGCAGGCCGCGGCCCAGCAGGCGGCCATCGAAGAGGCGCGCCGCCGTGCCGCCGAGGAGGCAGCCCGCCGCGCCGCGGCCGAGCAGGCGGCCCGTGACGCCGCGGCGAACGCAGCGGCCCGGGAGGCCGCGGAGGCCGCGGCGAGGGCCAACGCCACGTCGGGCTTCGGCTTCCGCTGGCCGGAGCGGTCGTTCCGCGTCACCCAGGAGTGGGGTCCCACCACCTTCGCGCTCGAGCCGCCGTACACCTACCGCGGCACCTACTACCCGCATTTCCACGCCGGCATCGACTTCGCGAACGGTTGCGGCACGCCGATCTACTCGGTCGGCGCCGGGGTCGTCGTGGCATCGGGCCAGCCGCTCATGCCGTGGGACAGCGGCTACGGCGTCGTGGTCGACCACGGCGGCGGCATCCAGACCTGGTACTGGCACATGCAGGCACGCGTCGTCGTCGCGCCCGGCACCATCGTCACCAGCGAGTCGGTCATCGGCTACGAGGGCACCACGGGCATGTCGACCGGCTGCCACGTGCACTTCGCCGTCAACCACCACGGCGTGTGGGAGAACCCGCGGGCCTACCTGCCCTAGGCGCCGGTCAGGCTTCGACGGGGGTCCGCACCGCCGGCAGGTAGAGCCGGTCGACGTACTCCGAGAGCATGCGCGCCGTGCTGAACTGCCACAGGGCTGAGGCGATGGAGGCGCGCATGGTAGCCAGCCACTCGGTCGGAAGCCCTGCGGGGTCGCGCGAGAAGAAGCGGGGCACGATCTCCTCCTCCAGCAGGCGATAGAGCTCGCTGGCATCGGCGGCATCCTGCGCGCCCTCGTCGCCGTCGGAGTGCCGGTCGCCGATCGCCCAGCCGTTCGTGCCGTTGAAGCCCTCGTCCCACCAGCCGTCGAGGATCGAGACGGACGGGATGCCGTTGATGGCGGCCTTCATGCCCGAGGTCCCCGAGGCCTCCATCGGCCGCCGCGGATTGTTGAGCCAGATGTCGACGCCGCCGATCAGGAAGCGCGCGATCCGCATGTCGTAGTCCTCGACGATGAAGACCCGCCCACGTAGCCGGTCGGACCGCGACAGCTCGAAGATGTGCTGGATGACTCGTTGGCCGGGCCGATCGGCCGGGTGTGCCTTGCCGGCGATCACGATCTGGACCGGCCGATCGGACGCGTCCAGGATGCGCGACAGTCGGTCCTCGTCTCGGAAGAGGAGGTCGGCGCGCTTGTAGGTCGCGAAGCGCCTGGCGAAGCCGATGGTGAGGGCATCCTGGTCCAGGACGCCGCGCAGGGAGCGCAGGGTGTCGGGCGACTCGCCGTGGCGCGCAAACTGGCGCGCCAGCCGGCCCTCGAGGAAGCCGACCATCTCCCGCTTCTGCTGCTGGTGGGCGGCCCACAGCTCCTCGTCGTCGATCTCGCCGAGGGTGGCGAGGGCCTCCGGGCCGTTCATGTCGACCCCGAGCGGCACGCCGATGGCGCGCTGCACGAGCCTCCGCACGGGACGCCCGAGCCAGGTCGGGACGTGGACACCGTTGGTGATGGCACCGATCGGATGTCCGGCCAGTGACTGCCAGGTCTCGGTGGCGGTGGCTCCGTGCAGCTGGCTGACGGCGTTCGCACCGGTGGCGTGGCGCAGCACGAAGGCCGTCATGTCGAACGGCGCGTTCGGATCGCCGGTGTGGCCGCGGCCCAGCTCCAGCAGCTCGGTGGGCTCCATGCGGGTCGCGCCGAACCATCGGTCGAGCGCGCTCGTCACCAGGCCGCGTTCGAAAACCTCGTTCCCGGCCGGTACCGGGGTGTGGATGGTGAAGACGGCATCGCGCCCGACGCGCCGCAGCGCCTGGGCGGCGGCGAGGTTCGGATCGGTGGCCACCAGCTCGCCGGCGCGCTCGACGAGGAGGAATGCGGAGTGCCCCTCGTTGAGGTGCCAGACCGCCGGCGTGATGCCGAGCGCTCGCAAGGCGCGGACCCCGCCGATGCCGAGCACGAGCTCCTGGCAGAGGCGCATCTCCCGGCCGCGGACGTAGAGGATGTGTGTGATCGGCCGATCGGACGCGTCGTTGGCGGGAATGTCCGTGTCGAGCAGGAGGATCGGCGCACGGCCGACCTGGGCCACCCACACCGCCGCGTGCACGGTGCGATCGGCCACGTCGACACTGACCTGGAGCGGAGATCCGTCCCGCGCCCGGGCTCGGCGCAGCGGCAGCTGAGACGGGTCGAGGTCCGGCTGGGCGTGCTCCTGGTGGCCATCGGCGTCGATCTGCTGGCGGAAGTAGCCGCGGCGGTAGAGCAGGCCGATGCCGACGAAGGGCAGCGCCGCGTCCGACGCCGACTTGCAGTGGTCGCCGGCCAGGATGCCGAGGCCGCCCGAGTAGATCTGCATCGACTCGTGGATGCCGAACTCGGCGCAGAAGTAGGCGATCGGTCCGGGCAGCTGGCGATCCGGCGAGCCCGCGTACCAGGAGTCCGTGCCGTTGGCCAGGTAGCGGCTGAACTCGTCGAGCACGCGA
>DASVEH010000297.1:0-3752 GCA_036380655.1 Candidatus Limnocylindria bacterium
GTCGTGCGCAGCGCGAGCCAGAACGGGCTGAGCCTCGGGCGGATGGTGCGCCCCTTCTCGCGCGACAGCTGCGCGAGGTAGCGACGGGATTGGGGCACCGATCGCTCCGAGTACTCGAAGAAGGGGGTCTCGTGCTCGTCCCAGCCCCAAGCGCGCGCGGGCTTGACCAGGATCCGGCCCGCGCTCGACGCCTGCGCGTGACCCCAGACCTGGAGGTATCGGCGCTCGTCGTAGCCGCCGGGGATCGGGTGGATGTGGCTGCCGAGCAGCCCGATCTCACGATCGGTCGGGATCGCCATCGCCGGCGCGACGAGGCTGATCGTGCCGGCTGCCGGATCGGTCTCGAAGGTGGTCGCCACGCTGGTCGGGTAGCCGTCGTCGTCGATCCAGCTGACGACGAGATGCGGATAGGTCGCGAGGCGCTCGAGGTCGGTGGCGGTGGGTGCGTGCGCGGTCCCGGTACCGGAGCGCGGCGGCGCGGCAACGGCCATCACGCCGCCTCCTGCCGCGGCGCGCGGGTCTCAGCGGCGGGCCGATCGGTCCGTCCACCCTCCCAGTAGAGACAGCGCTCCGGGGTGATCTCGATCACCGCCCGCTCGAAGAAGAGCGGCAGCGCGACTCGCACCTTGAGGAAGTCGTCGATGGACGGCTCCTTCTGTCGCCACAGCCGCAAGATCAGGCCGTCCCAGTCGGTGTGCGGATCGTCCTCGATGAGCCGCGCCGTGCCCTGGATCGTTGCGCGATCCGGGTTGCCCTTCGTCGCGACGGGGTCGGTGATAGCGAGCGACACGCGCGGGTCGCGCTTGATGTGCTCGAGCTTCTTGCTGAACAGGGTCGAGGAATGGAGGTAGATCCTCCCCTCGTGATAGAGAGGGATCAGGGGGTGCGTGATCGGGCGGCCGTTGCGGCCGACGACGGTCAGCTCACCGACGAGCGCCACCCCCAGCAGGCGCTCGACCGGGTCGGGTAGCCATCCCATCGGGAACTCCATCGGCGTAACGTGTTACGTGACTCTAGCACATTATTCGGTGGCCGTGAGCGGTCGATCTGAGCCGCGCCGGCACTACACTCGGCAGCGCCATGATCGAGAGTGGGACTGGTTCGTTCGAAGCGCTGGTGCGCCATGCCGATGGAGCGGTCGAGACCCTCGATCCGGCCCGGCTCGATGACATCGATCGTCTGGCGGCTGCCGACGGAAGCCTGGTCTGGGTGAGCGCCGTAGCGCCCGATGATGTCGGCATCGAGATCCTGCGGCGCGAGTTCAACCTGCATCCGCTCGCCGTCGAGGATGTCCGCAAGCAACACCAGCGTCCGAAGCTGGACGCCTACCCCGCCGGGCACATGGTCGTCGCCTATGAGGCGGTCGAAGGGCAGGACCTCTCCGAGATCCACCTGTTCGTTGGTCCGGCCTGGCTGCTCACGGTCAGTTGGAGTGCGACTCCGATGGTGGACGCCGCTCGCGAGCGGTTCGCAAACGGAGGGGACCGCGCGGCGCGCACGATCGGTCGCCTGCTGTACTCGGTGATCGACGCCGCCGTCGACAGCTATTTTCCCGAGCTCGACCGCCTGTCCGATCGGATCGACGCCCTCGAGAGCCGCGTCCTCGAGGGCGACGCGGATCCCGACAGCCTGCGCGAGGTGCTCTCCATCAAACGCCGGCTGCTCGAGCTGCGCCGCGTTCTTGCGCCGATGCGGGACGTGGCAAACCAGCTGCTGAGGCGCGACCTCGACATCGTCGACGAGGCGAGCGTCCCCTACTACCAGGACCTTTACGACCACCTCGTGCGCGTCATCGACCAGCTCGACGTGTACCGCGACCTGCTCGCCACGGTGCTCGACGCGCGATTGACCGTTGCCAGCAACAGCCTCAACGCGATCATGAAGCGGCTGACGGCCTTCACCGTCATCCTCATGGTCCCGACGCTCATCGCCGGCATCTACGGCATGAACTTCGAGCGCATGCCGGAGCTCGCGCTGCCCTACGGCTATCCGCTCGCGCTCGGCGTCATGGTGCTGGCCGTGATCGTGGGGGTGACCTTCTTCCGGCGTCGTGGCTGGTTCTGAGCCGCGGGCACGTCCCATGCAACGACGCACACCATGACGATCCAGCCGCCCCCAAACGACGAGATGCCGCCGCCGGTACCGGAGACCGATCCGACGCCGATGCCGATCGACACGCCGGACGACCCGGAACAGCGCGCCCCCGGCGCCGATCAGCCGCCGGTCGGCGCCCCGCGCGACGAGCCCGACCCGGACACCGCCTGACGAATGCGAAGAGACCCGGCCGCGGAGGCCGGGTCTCTCTGGAAAGTTGCGGGTTCGTCCTACGGCGCGTGAATTTCCAGCTGGCCGTTGCGAATCGCGTTGCTGGCCGGCGCATCGTCCGGGTCACCCGCCTGGTTGTCGAAGACGACCTCGCCGGTGGCAACGTTCCAGATCTGCATGCGCAGCCGGTCGGGCGCGTCCGTCACTGCCACCAGGAAGGCGTATCCTGCCTCACCGTTGACGGTGCCCGAACCGCTGTACCAGGCGGCGGAGCCGTCGAGGTCGGCCACCAGCCAATCGAGGCCGGTCGAAGCGAACTGGAATCCCGGAAGCGAGAACGTCGTGTCCCCGCTCGGCACGATCGCGTCGCCGGCGTACCTCGCCGACAGCTCAAACGTGGCGCGGCCCGCATCGGTGTCGATCCGACCACCGCCGGTGACCATCGAATGGAGCTGAAGGTCGAGTCCGACGAGCACCGGGTCGTGGTCCGACGAGCGGAACGGATCCGGTGCGTAGAGGGTCGTCTGGTGATTCGCCGACTTGAAGTTCGTGTTGTAGTCGAGGACCGTCGGCTCATCGGTGTTGATGTGCCACGGCGCCGCATCGGTCACCTGCTCGGTGAACGACGCACTGGCCTGCGCGTGGTCGAGATACCCGGAGGCGCCCATGAACACGTAGGTGTAGGCGTCCGGACCCTCGAACTCGGCCAGCAGGTCGGTGAACCCGGCGTTCCGTAGCGCCGTGATCGGTGTTTCCATCCGATAGCTGTTGAGGTCGCCGATGATCACCGCGTCGGGATCTCGTGACCCCGTCGGGTCGCCCGCCACCCAGTCAGCCAACGCCTGCGCCGCGGCCGTGCGCGTCTCGTTGCAATTGCCACCGAGATGATCGGGCTGGTCGTCGCCCGCGCCGCAGCCTGAGCCCTTCGACTTGAGATGGTTCACGGCCACGGTGAAGACCGCGCCCGTTGCCGTCTCCGTGAAGGTCTGAGCCAGCGCCGGCCGATTGCGGCCATCGTCGAAGCGCGGGTCCACGGTCGAGTCGAGCACCGCGAAGTTACCCAGCGGGCTGACTTCGCCGGGCTGGTAGATGATCGCCACGGCGATCTCGTCCGTCCCGACGTCCCCGGTCACGATGTAGTCGTAGGTGTCGATGCCGGCCGCGGCGTTCAGGCCGTCGACGAGGGCCGAGATCGCCGGGATGGCATCCCCGCCGTCGTTTTCGATCTCCATCAGGCCGACCACCTCGGCGTCCATGGCGCCGATGGCGGCGACGATCTTGGCGTGCTGTCGATCGAACTCGACCTGGTTCTCGGCTCCGCGAGAGGTCGGGAACCCGCCGCCCATCCCATCACCGTTGAAGTAGTTGAGCACGTTGAAGGCGGCGACCTGGATGCGGCCGCCGACTGCCGGCGGGCTGGTCGGGCGCGCAGCCGCCCCGTCGAACGTGATCGCGCCGACCGGCTGGAGCCGATAGGAGCCGAAGCC
>DASVEH010000298.1:0-6855 GCA_036380655.1 Candidatus Limnocylindria bacterium
GCTGTCCTGGCGATATCCGTCCTGGCGACCGCATGCGCAGACGCTCAGCCCGAGCCACTTCCGACCCGCCCGGCGGTCCCGGACAGTTGGGTGATCCTGGAGAGCGATGAAGGCGACGTGCGCCTCGCGCTCCCACCGGAACTTGCACCCCTGGGCACGGCGGGTGGCATCATCGCCCAGGAGCCGATCACGCCCGAGGGTGTCAACGAGCTCGAGCTGCTGGCCTCCGGCCCCAGCGCACTGATCGACCAACCGGCGCCCGGGGAGTCCCTCGTCGAATGGCTCCGCGAGCAGCACCTGGTTCCAAGCGCCGATGCCGTCACGGTGGTCGGCTCGACGTCGAGCAGCGAGGTGGCACTTCCGAGCGGGCGCGGCGTGGAAGTCAGCACGATCGTGTTCCCCGGAACACCGGAGGAGGCGCTCGTGGTCACCTATGCCGTCCCGACGACGATGGGGTTCGCGGTCATCCGTTTCGTCGGGCAGCCCGAGCGGCTGCGAGAGCGCGCCGACGATCTGCGCCTCGTGACGCTCCTGGCCGAGTTCCGCCGGCCCGCGCCATAGCGATGCTCAGCAGGTGAAGCCATAGCGACCGCTCGCCAGCTGGTCCCTGCCGACGGCGTCCGCGCCGAGCGCAATCTCCAGGTCGCCTTCCGCCGATCCCTCTTCGAGAGCCACCGCCCCATTAGTGAGCGTGATGATCTGCGAGCCGATCAGCTCGTCAAGCGAGCGACCCGGCTCCCAGACGGGAAGGCCGGCGAGGTGCTCGTTGGCAGCTTCGACGTGGCGCTCCACATCGTCCGACGCGGCCGCCCGATCGGCAGATCCGTCCAGGCCCTCGCCGCGCTCCAGTGCTCGCGTGCCCTGGCTCAGCTCGTCGAAGGCGGCGCAGACGGCCGCACGATAGGCGGCCGGCGCCGGGTTGCGCCCGGGATCGTCCCGGAGATAGCCGACCAGCATGACGGTGCCGACGAGCAGGAAGAGCGCGATGGTGAGCCCCCAGCCGCAGCCGGCATACCGGAAGACGCCGACCCCCTGGCGCTCCTCGACGCGATCCCCGCGCTCCGAGGGCGGACGCGGCGCGACATCGGTCGAGTCGCGTCCGCCGGATAAGTCGCTGGCCACGCTGCCTTAGCGGACCCCGGCGTCGCGGAGCAGTTGCGGGATGTGAGACGGCGAGTCGGCGACCCGGATGCCCGCCTCCTCGAGCGCCGCGCGCTTGGACTCGGCCGTGCCGGCGCCGCCGGAGATGATCGCGCCGGCGTGGCCCATCCGGCGCCCGGGCGGCGCGGTCCGGCCCGCGATGAACGCGGCCATCGGCTTGCGCACCTCGCGCGCGCAGAAGGCAGCCGCCTTCTCCTCCTCCTCGCCCCCGATCTCGCCGATCATGACGATCGCCTCGGTCTCCGGATCCTGGTTGAACATGTCCAGCACGTCGATGAAGCTGGTGCCGATGATCGGGTCGCCACCGATGCCGACCGTCGTCGTCTGGCCCATGCCGGCATCGGTCATGGCCTGGACGACCTCGTAGGTCAGCGTTCCGGATCGGCTCACCAGGCCGACCGGCCCGCGGACGTGGATGTTGCCGGGGATGATGCCGACCTTCGCCTCGTCGACGCTCGTCAGGCCGGGGCAGTTCGGGCCGATCAGCCGCGTTCCCCTCGCCTTCAGCGCGTGATGGACGCGGAGCATGTCGAGCGCGGGGACTCCCTCGGTGATGCAGATCACCAGCGGCAGATGGGCGTCCGAGGCTTCCAGCATGGCGTCGGGAGCGAACGCCGCAGGCACGAAGATGCACGACGCGTTGGCGCCCGTCTGCTCGACCGCGTCGGCCACGGTGTCGAACACCGGCACCCTGCCGTCCAGGGCGGACTGGCCGCCCTTGCCCGGCGTGACCCCGGCCACGATGTTCGTGCCGTACTCGAGCATCGCGGTCGAGTGGAACTCGCCCTCGCGCCCGGTGATGCCCTGGACCAGGAGCCGCGTCTCGCGGTTGACGAGGATGCTCACGCCGCACCTCCAGCGGCCGCGACTGCCTTCGCCGCCGCGTCATCGAGCGAGTCCGCGGTGATCAGGTTCGCCTCGGCCAGGATCGGCTTCGCCTCCTCCGCGTTCGTGCCGACGATGCGGACCACCATCGGCACGTCGCGCTCCAGGCTCGCACGGGCCTCGACGATGCCGCGCGCGACCTCGTCGCCGCGGGTGATCCCGCCGAAGATGTTGATGAGGATGGCCCGGACGTTCGGGTCGTCCAGGATGATGCGGAAGGCGGCCGTCACCTTGTCCGCCTTGGCGCCTCCACCGATGTCGAGGAAGTTCGCCGGCTCGCCGCCCGCCAGCTTGACGAGGTCCATGGTCGTCATGGCGAGGCCGGCCCCATTCACCATGCAGCCGATGCTCCCGTCGAGCTTGATGAAGCTGATCCCGGCCTCGCGAGCCGCGATCTCGGACGGCTCCTCCTCGTTGAGGTCGCGCATCGCCTCCAGATCGGCGTGGCGGGGCAGCGCCGAGTCGTCGAGCACGATCTTGGCGTCGAGGGCGAGGAGGCGGCCGTCGTCGGTGATCACGAGGGGGTTGATCTCGGCGAGGTCCGCATCCGAGCCGACGAAGGCGTCGTACAGGCCGCGCATGATCTTCGAGAAGTCCTTGCGCAGCTGGGACGGGATGCCGAGGAAGAAGCCGATGCGCCGCACCTCGTGCTCCTGGAGGCCGAGCAGCGCGTGGAGCGGGAGGCGCAGGATCGCCTCGGGGTTCGTCTTCGCCGTCTCCTCGATCTCCACGCCGCCCTCGGCGCTGGCGATGACGGTGATCGCCTTCGCGGCACGGTCGAGGATGAGGCCGAGGTAGTACTCGTGCGCGATATCGGCGGCGGGGGCGATGAGCACGGTCTTGACCGTGGTGCCCTTGATGTCGAGACCGATGATCTCGCGCGCCCTGTCGGCCGCCTCCTCGGGGGTCGATGCCAGCTTCACGCCGCCCGCCTTGCCCCGACCGCCCACCAGGACCTGGGCCTTCACGACCACCGGTCCGCCGATTCGCTCGGCGGCCGCGCGCGCCTCATCGGGCGTGGTGGCGGTCTCGCCCGCCAGAAGGGGCACGCCGTGGCGCGCGAGGATCTCCTTGCTCCGGTACTCCTGGAGCTTCACTCGACTCTCCTGATGCGGATCTGGCCTGACCATCGCGTGCTCGGGAGAGGCTGTGGCCACGCGGGACGGCTCCGATTCTACCGGTGTGGCGCGGACCGGCCGGTCTACCCTTGCGAGATGGCGGGCGGCGGAGCTTCGGTCGGGCGAATGCGCGACGCGCTGCGCCAGATCATCGCCAACCGATCGCTCCAGCGCGTGGAGACCGGCTGGCTCATCGCAATCGCGGCGGAATGGGCCTACCTGGTCAGCGTGCTCGTGTTCGCGTACGACGCGGGCGGCGTCGTCGCCGTCGGCCTGCTGAGCACGCTGCGCATGCTGCCGGCCGCGATCCTGGCCCCCGTGCTGACCTCGCACGCCGCCCGATGGCCGCGCGGACGGGTGCTGGCCAGCGTCCACGCGTCCCGCGGTCTCGCCGTCGCGGCATGCGCCGGTGCGGTGCTGGCCGACCTGCCGCTTCCGGTCGTCGTCGCGGCCGCCACCGTGGAGGGCGTGGTCGCGACGCTCCACCGCCCGACGACGATGTCGCTCCTGCCCTCGTTGGCGCGCTCGCCGGAGGAGCTCATCGCCAGCAACGCGATCACCAGCACCGGCGAGGCGTTGGGGCTGCTGCTCGGTCCCTTCATCGGCGGCCTGCTGCTGGCCCTGGGTGGGCCATCGCTGGGGCTGGCGCTGCCGGCGGTCGCGTTCGCGATGGCTGCGGTCGCCGTCCTGCGTGTCGATGCGCCGGGCGCGGGGGCAACCGCACGGTCGGCGCGGCGACGCTCGGCGGGCGCGCTGGCCGGCTTCGTCGCCCTGCGTGAATATCCGTCGGCAAGGTTGCTGGTGGCCATCTTCATCAGCCAGACCTTCATCCGCGGCATGCTCACCGTGCTGCTGGTGGCTGCCTCCGTCGAGCTGCTCGGGCTCGGGCGTTCCGGCGTCGGCTACCTGAACTCGGCGATGGGGGCGGGAAGCTTCCTGGGGGCCATGGTCGCGTTCGGGCTCATCGTCCGCCGCGACCTGTCCCTTCCGTTCAGCATCAGCCTGGCGGCGTGGGGGCTCCCGATCGTCGTCATCGGCTTCGTGCCGGAATCCGTGCTCGCGTTTGCCTTCCTCGGCGTGCTCGGTGCGGCCAACGCGATCCTCGACGTATCCGGCTTCACGTTGCTGCAGCGGTCGGTCCCGAACCGGTTCCGCGGTGACGTGTTCGGGGCGCTCGAGGGCCTCATCGCGCTCAGCGTGGCGATCGGCTCGTTGCTTGCGCCGATCCTGGTGTCGCTGGTCGGACTTCAGCCGGCGATGGTCCTCACCGGGATGCTGCTGCCGGTCATGGCGGTGGTCACCAGCCGCGTGGTGCGCGCCGCGGAGTCCTCATCCGTGGTGCCGCATCATGAGCTGGCGTTGCTGCGGGGTATCTCGATGTTCGCGCCACTGCCGCTCACAGCGCTCGAACGACTCGCCGGGGGCATGGTGCCGATTGCGCACGGCGCGGGCGAGACGATCGTCCACCAGGGCGACGCTGGCCACGAGTATTTCTTGATCGGGACCGGTGCGGCCGACGTCATCATCGACGGGGAGCGGGTCGGCGTCCTGCGCGCCGGAGACGGGTTCGGCGAGATCGCGCTCCTGCGGGACGTGCCCCGTACGGCGACCGTGATCGCGCGGGAGGCGCTGGAGGGATTCAGCCTGCCGCGCGCCGTATTCCTGGAGGCCGTCACCGGCAACGCTGCGAGCGCCGGCGAGGCCGATCGCATCGTGAGCGAGCGGATCGCCGGCGCCAACGCGTGACCGCGCCCGCTCCAGCGGGCCCGGGGCGATGGGCCTAGACTTTCATCCCGTACGCCGACGCTTTGATCGGCCGCACGCGAGGTAAATCCGTTGAGCTACGCCGTCACCCTCATCCCCGGAGATGGGATCGGTCCCGAGCTGGCGCAGGCCGCCAGGCAGGTGCTGGAGGCGACCGGGATCCGCTTCGAGTGGGACGTGCAGGAGGCCGGCGAGGCCACCATCGCCAGCGAGGGGACGCCGCTG
Organism: Candidatus Limnocylindria bacterium; assembly: GCA_036380655.1. Taxonomy (GTDB): domain Bacteria; phylum Chloroflexota; class Limnocylindria; order QHBO01; family QHBO01; genus JACDBZ01. The sequence goes on from DASVEH010000298.1 coordinate 5,154, forward strand.
CCGGACCGGGTCATCGACTCGATCCGCGCGAACTCCGTGGCCATCAAGGGACCGATCACAACGCCCGTCGGGTCCGGCTTCCGCTCCGTCAACGTGGGGCTGCGGCAGGCGCTCGAGCTGTACGCCAACGTGCGCCCGGCCCGCACCATGAAGGGCGTCGAGACCCGCTACGACGACGTCGACCTGATCATCGTCCGCGAGAACACGGAGGACCTGTACGCCGGTATCGAGCACCGGGTGGGGCCCGATGCGGCCGAGAGCATCAAGATCATCACCCGCGCCGCCTCGCAGCGGATCGCCCGCTATGCCTTCGAGTACGCCGTGAAGAACGGCCGGAAGAAGGTGACGGCCGTCCACAAGGCGAACATCATGAAGCTCTCCGACGGCCTCTTCCTGGAGAGCTGCCAGCAGGTCGCGGCGGAGTACGCCGGCCGGGTCGAGTTCGAGGACCGCATCGTCGACAACATGTGCATGCAGCTCGTCCAGAAGCCGGATCTCTACGACGTGCTGGTGCTGCCCAACCTGTACGGCGACATCGTGTCGGATCTCGCGGCCGGCCTGGTCGGCGGGCTGGGCGTGGCGCCCGGCGCCAACATCGGCGAGAAGGCCGCCGTCTTCGAACCTGTCCACGGCTCCGCCCCGAAGTACGCGGGCCAGAACAAGGCGAATCCGACGGCCCTGATCCTGTCCGGCGCGCTGATGCTCCGCCACCTCGGCGAGCTCCAGGCCGCCGATGCGGTGGAGTCCGCCGTGCGCGAGATCATCGCCGCCGGCGAGACGGTGACCTACGACCTCGGCGGCTCGACCGGCACCCGTGAGTTCGGGGCGGCCGTGGCGGCACGGGTGGCGGCCTGAGCGCGCTGGCGCGCGGAGCCGGAGATCGAGGCCACGCGATAGAATCGGTGTGCCGCTAGATTCGCGCCGCCCAGCGATGGTCGGTGTCCCGTGAAGAGAGATTCGAACGCTTGATCAACCTGTTCGGGTACCGCGTCTCGTGGTCGCAGCTGGCCTGGTTCGGCCACCGCGCGAGTGGCCTCGGCGTGCTCTTTTACCTCTTCCTGCACATCGTCGAGACGTCGACCGTGCTCTTCGGACCCGACGTGTACAACGCGGCCGTCGGCATCTTCAAGAACCTTCCCGCGAGGCTGGGCGAGGTCCTCCTCATGGCGGCGCTCGTGTACCACGCCCTCAACGGGCTGCGCGTGATCGCCATGGACTTCTGGCCGTCGTTGACGATCTACTACCGGCCGCTGACCTACGGCGTCATCGCCGCCACGATCATCGCGATGGTTCCGCTCAGCCTGATCATGCTGCGCCCCTTCGCGCCATGGGGCGGATAGTCCGATGACCGCCGTTCGTCGCGCCCGCGTCATCTACACGAACCCATCGCGAGCGGCACGCCCGCGACCGGAGGCCTCGGGCCGCGAGCGCTTCTGGTGGTACTTCATGCGGCTGTCCGGGCTCGCGCTCGTGTTCCTGGCGCTCGGCCACATGTTCATCATGCACGTGCTCGTCGAGCTCACCGGCGGTGAGATCGACTTCGCCTTCGTCCAGAGCCGTTGGGGCACCCCGTTCTGGCGCATCTACGACCTGCTCCTGCTGCTGCTCGCCTTCATCCACGGCGCGAACGGCGCGAGGATCGTCATCGGCGACTACGTGGCCCATCGCACGGCGCGCAGTCTGCTCATCGGCATCCTCATCG
>DASVEH010000299.1:0-17117 GCA_036380655.1 Candidatus Limnocylindria bacterium
TGGACCGGGTACGCCCCGCTGACCAGCGATCAATACGCGCCCGGCGTCGGCACCGACCTGTGGATCATCGGCCTCACCCTGGTCGGCACCGCGTCCATCCTGGGCGCCGTCAACTTCATCGCCACCGTCTTCAAGATGCGCGCCCCCGGCATGACGCTCTTCCGGATGCCAATCTTCGTCTGGACCGTACTGGTCACGGCGGTGCTCATCCTGCTGGCGACTCCGGTCCTGACGGCCGGTTTGATCGCGCTCTTCATCGATCGCAACTACGGTGGATCCTTCTTCGATCCCAGCGTGGGCGGCAACCCGGTCCTCTGGCAGCACATCTTCTGGTTCTTCGGCCACCCGGAGGTGTACATCGTCATCCTGCCGGCCATGGGCGTGGTGAGCGAGATCCTGCCGGTCTTCAGCCGCAAGCCGCTGTTCGGGTACCGGGCCTTCGTGTTCGCCACCATCGGCATCGGCCTGCTCAGCTTCAGCGTGTGGGCGCACCACATGTTCACGACCGGCTCGGTGTTCCTGCCCTTCTTCAGCTTCATGACCGCGCTCATCGGCATTCCGACCGGGATCAAGATGTTCAACTGGCTGGGCACGCTGTGGCGCGGCAAGCTGATGTTGACCACGCCGATGCTGTTCGCGCTCGGCTTCCTGTCGATGTTCCTCATCGGTGGGATCAGCGGCGTGATGCTGGCATCACCGCCGATCGACTTCCACGTGCAGGACACCTATTTCGTGGTGGCGCACCTGCATTACGTCTTCTTCGGCGGCTCGGTCTTCGGCGTCTTCGCCGCCGCCTACTACTGGTTCCCAAAGATGACGGGCCGCAAGCTGAACGAGCCGCTCGGCAAGGTTCACTTCTGGATCCACTTCGTCGGCTTCAACCTGGCCTTCTTCCCGATGCACCAGCTGGGACTGTCGGGCATGCCGCGACGCATCTCCGACTACGACCCGAACGCCGGCTGGACGATCCTGAACCTCATCTCGACGGTCGGCGCCTTCATGATCGCGGTGAGCGTGATTCCGTTCCTGATCAACGTCGTCGCCTCGCTGATCAACGGCGAGCCGGCCGGTGACGACCCGTGGGAGGGCAACACGCTCGAATGGGCGACCAGCTCGCCGCCACCGCCCTATAACTTCGACCGGCTGCCGCCGATCCACTCCGAGCGCCCGCTCTTCTTCCTCACGCACGGCCACGGCCATGCGGCCGCTCGGCCCGACGACCTCGAAGAGACGCCCGAGGACGACGTCGAGCGGCGGGGAGGCCTCGTATGACCGGCCGGGTCATGCAGGCGCATCCCGCCGGCGAGCTCGAGGCGACGGCGGCCGTCCAGCACGGGCGGTCGGGCATGCCCACGGCGCTGCTCGGGATGCTGCTCTTCATCGCCAGCGAGGTGATGTTCTTCGGCGGCCTGTTCGCGACGTACTTCAACGCGCGTGCGACCTCGCCGGGCGTCTGGGGTCCACCCGAGGGCGCTCATGAGCTCGATCTGCCGCTGGCGGCCGCCCTGACCGCGATCCTGGTGGCGTCCAGCTTCACGATGCAGTTCGGCGTGTGGGCCATCAGGCGCGGCGACAGCGGGAAGCTGCGGATGTGGACCGCCATCACCCTGATCCTCGGCGTGCTCTTCCTGGCCGGCCAGCTGTATGACTACAGCCAGCTCGGCTTCGGGATCGCCGACGGCGTGTTCGGCACGACCTTCTACACGCTCACCGGCTTCCACGGCGCTCACGTCTTCGGCGGCGCGGTGGGCCTGACGATCATCCTGGCGCGGACGCTGCGCGGGCAGTTCAGCGCCCGCAACCATGTCGCGGTCGAGGCGGTCAGCATGTACTGGCACTTCGTCGACGTCGTGTGGATCGCCGTCTTCTCCACCATCTACCTGCTGCGCTAGGGACGACCTGACATGCCGGATACCGCCATCGGGTTCGTGCTCCTGGGCATCGCCATCCTCGTGGTCCTCGGCGCCGTCTTCGCCGTCGCTTCGCGCGGTGGACCGGCACCCGCCGTCTCCAGGCCGCCGCGAGGCGTCCACATGCCCGGGCCGAGCTTCCTGCCCGTCGTGATCTCTGCGTCGGCCGCGCTGCTCGGCGCGGGTCTGGCCTTCCGCGGGGACGAGCAGATCGCCAACCCGTTCCTCGCCATCCCCGGCCTGCTCGTCCTGGTCATCGGCGTGGTGGCCTGGGTGCGCGCCGCGAATCACGAATGGCGCGACGCCGAGCACGGTCCCCACGACGACCGAACGGCCCACTGAGGGCCCGATGACCGCCGCCGCGGCCGCGAGGCGCGGTCACGACCTCCGCCGGCTCCGGCTTCCGCACCTGGTGGCGGCTGCCGTGGTCCCGCTCCTGCTTGCCGGCCTCCTCGCCACCTACCTGCTGAGCCGATCTCCCGTCGGCGGCCCGACCGCCATCGGCAGCATCGCCCCCGATTTCGTGCTGGCCGACCTCGATGGCAATCCGGTGCGCCTCGCCGACCTGCGAGGGCGGCCGGTAATCGTCAACTTCTGGGCGAGTTGGTGCGGCCCCTGCGTCGAGGAGTTCCCGCTCCTGCGCGAGGCGGCCGCTCGCCATGCCGACGATGGCCTGGCGGTCGTCGGCATCGTGTGGCGCGATCGCTCGGAGGCGGCGCGTGACTTCATGCGACGCAATGGCGCGACGTGGGCGGCAGCGATGGATCCGGGCGAGCGCGTGGCCCGCGACTATGGCATCCTCGGACCGCCGGAGACCTACTTCATCGGTCGCGACGGGACGATCGTGGCACGACAGATCGGGCAGATCTCGGCAACTTCGCTGGATGAGAAGCTGGCTGCCATCATCGAGGAGTGAGCATGGAGACGAACCTACCCGCGACCCGCGATGAGACGACCGGCCCGCCCGCCGCAGAGCAGGTCACGTTCGCGCCGCGACAGCCGATTCGCGTGGCATTCCTGCCGCTGGCCCTCGTAACCTTCGTTGTGCTGGCGCTCACGATCGCCGCCTGGACCTTCCTGGTCGCCGCGACCTGACGCGGCGACCGCTCAGGCCGTTCGCAGAGGCGTTCGCGGAGGCATCCGGCGCAGACTGCCGACCGCCGCTCGGAACAGTCCGGCCGGTGAGCCGTACACGCGCACGACGTCCGCCGCCAGCAGCGTCAGGATCGCGAGCTCGACCGCCTTGGTCACCCAGCCGAGGGTGAAGTACGGGCCGACGACCAGGTAGGCGCCGATGGTGACCGCCGTGAACCCGGCCAGCCCCACCCGGGGCAGCCAGCTGAAGCGCTCGACGATCGGGTGCGGAACGGCAGCAGCGACGGCCATTGCGACGGCCAGCGTCGCGTAGCCCGCGGCATTCAGCGTGAAGAGCAGGCCTCCAAGCGTGGCATGGATGTAGGCCGTCACGAGCGCCAGCTCGACGATCGTGGTCGTCAGGGCGATGGCCAGCCAGCGCGGAGTCGGGTCGATCGTGCGTTGCATCGGATGACCTCCGAGTTATCTGCTACGTGTGCATAGCAAGAATGGCACTGATACGTGCGTCCCGCAAGTAGCAAATAAGGTTGGCCCCCGCGCCCCGCCGGCGCCGGGAAGGTGCTCGACAGAACGAGCGATGTTCACCGCAGGCCGCTGCTCCGTGTCGTCCGCGCGATCAAGCGAGCCCGCTATTTCGGCAGCGGCTCCGGCTGTGCGGCGGCATCGGCCGGTCGACCGACGGTCCCCGGCGCGGGATAACGCCGCTCAATGTAGTCGTCCAGGATCGAGAGGAAGCGAGGCACGATGTCGTCTCCGCGGAGCGTCTCGGTCTTGACGCCGTCCACGAAGACGGGGGCGACGGGCTCCTCGAAGGTGCCTGGCAGCGAGATGCCGATGTCGGCGTGCTTCGATTCGCCCGGGCCGTTGACCACGCAGCCCATGACGGCGACCCGCAGCTCCTCGACGCCGGGATGCGTCTCGCGCCAGCCGGGCATCTGCTCGACGAGATAGGCCTGGATGTCGCGGGCCATCTCCTGGAAGAACGTCGAGGTAGTGCGCCCGCAGCCGGGACAGGCGCTGACCTGCGGCAGGAACGAGCGCATGCCCATCGACTGGAGGACCTGCTGGGCGACCTGGACCTCCTGCGTCCGATCTCCGCCGGGTTCGGGCGTCAGCGAGACCCGGATGGTGTCGCCGATCCCGCGCTGGAGCAGGATGGCGAGGCCGGCCGTCGAAGTGATGATCCCCTTGGCGCCCATGCCGGCCTCGGTCAGCCCGAGGTGGAGCGGATAGTCGCAGCGATCCGCCAGCCGGGCGTACACCTCGACGAGGTCCTGCACGCCGGACACCTTGGCCGACAGGATGATGCGGTCCGGGCCTAACCCCGTCTCCTCGGCAAGCCGGGCCGACCGCAGCGCCGACTCGATCATCGCCTCGATCATGACCTCGCGCGAATCCTTCGGATCGGCCGAGACGGCGTTCGCATCCATCATCTCGGTGAGCAGCTGCTGGTCGAGCGAACCCCAGTTGACGCCGATGCGGACCGGCCGGTCGTTCGCGATGGCGACGTCGATGATCTGCGCGAACTGCTCGTCGCGACGCTTGGTGCCCACGTTGCCTGGGTTAATCCGGTATTTCGCCAAGGCGGCGGCCATCGCGGGATACCTGGTCAGCAGGAGGTGCCCGTTGTAGTGGAAGTCGCCGATGAGCGGCACGTCCACGCCCAGACGATCCAGCTTGGACCGGATGAGGGGAACCGCCTCGGCCGCTGCGTCGTTGTTGACGGTGATGCGGACGAGCTCGGATCCGGCATGGGCCAGCTGCGCGACCTGGATGGCGGTGCCGTCGGCATCGGCGGTGTCGGTGTTCGTCATCGATTGGACGACGACCGGGTGGGCCGAGCCAACCGGGATGCCGCCGACCAACACGGTGCGGGTGGGGCGGCGCAGGATGGTGCTCATCGGCCTCAATGGTAGGTCCCGGGCCCGAAATCGGCACGCGGCGTGCACCGCCCGCTTGGCGTGACGGAGCGAGGGTGGCTGGTGGGCCAGGCGGGACACGTGTGGATCGTGGAGGACGAGCCCGCCGCGGCGGCCCTGGCCGCCGACCTGTGCGAGTCCGCCGGCGCGCCGGCCCGCGTCTTTCGGATGCCCTCCGCCTTCGTCGCCGCCCTCCGAACGTTGCCGCCGCCCGGGGCCGTGGTGCTCGACTGGCGGCTCGAGCACGAGCTGAGCGCGGCTCTCTTCCTCGCCACCCGCCACCGCTATCCGCGGTTGCCGGTCATCTACTGGACGGCCAGCGATCGGAGCGTCCTCCCGTCGATGATCTGCGACGACCGGGCCACCATGATCGTCGACAAGGCCGCCGGCATGGCGTCGTTCGAGGCCGCGTTGACCTGGGCGCTCAGTGCGCCGGCGTTGCCCCAGCTATTCGTGCCGGGAGAGGACCAGCGCGGCATTCATGCCGCCGAATCCGAACGAGGTTGAGACCGCGACGTCGACCCGCTCCGGCCGGGATGTCCGCAGCAGACGCAGGTCGATGGCCGGGTCGACGACCTCCAGGTTGCAGGTTCCCGGGAGCAGCTCGCGGTCGAGAGCCATGGCGGTGATGGCCGCCTCGATCGCGCCCGATGCGCCGAGCGCGTGACCATAGAGACCCTTCGTCCCGGACACGGAGATGCCGTCGGTCAGCTCGCCGAAGGCGGCCCTGATGGCGAGCGCCTCGGCCGGCTCGTTCAGCGGGGTGCTCGACGCGTGGGCGTTGAGATAGCCGACCCGCTCCGGCGCGACCCCGCCATCGGCCAGCGCGGCGACGATGGCGCGTGCCGCGTCGCGACCGTCGGGCCGTGGCGCGGTCATGTGGTAGGCGTCGTTGCTGGCCCCGAAGCCGACGACCTCGGCCACGATGCGCGCGCCGCGCTGCATGGCGGCCTCCCGCTCCTCGAGCGCAAGCACGGCGGCCCCCTCGCCCATCACGAAACCGTCCCGGTCCCGGTCGAACGGGCGTGACGCTCGCGCCGGGTCGTCGTTGCGCTGCGAGAGCACCCGGATCATGGCGAAGGCGCCGAACGTGAGCGGCGCAAGGGGAGCCTCGGACCCACCGGCCAGGGCGACGTCGACGGTTCCGTCGCGGATGGCGCCGAACGCCTGCCCGATGGCCACCGCGCCGGAGGCGCACGAGTTGGCGTTGCCGACCGTCGGACCGGTCAGGCCGAGGTCGAGGGCGACGTTGCTGGCTCCTGCGCCGCCGAAGACGGCCAGCGCCAGGGTCGGTGCCACGCCGCGCACCCCGCGTGCGACGAAGCCCGCGTGCTGCTCCTCGCCGAACGCGACGCCACCGAGTGCGGACCCGATCCAGACGCCCGTGGCCGGGGCGGCGGCCCCCTCGTCCAGGCCGGCGTCGTGGAATGCCATGCGGGCGGCGGCCACCGAGAGCGCGCTGAAGCGGTCCAGGCGCCGTGCGCGTCGTGCGTCGAGGTGGTCGGCGGGGTCGAAGTCGTCGATCTGGGCTGCGATCCGCGATGGGAAGGGGCTGGCGTCGAAGCGGTCGATGGCCCGCACCGCCGACCGGTTGGCCATGACCCCGTCCCAGAGGCCGTTGGCGCCGCTTCCGATCGGCGTGATGGCGCCGATCCCGGTGATCACGACCCGCCGCGGTGTCATCGGCCCGCCTCCGAGAGCTCGCGGATGCGCCGCAGCGTTCGGCCCGCGATGGCCTCGATGAAGTGCGGGCCGATGATGCGATCGGCCGCGAAGCCGCCGACGACCGGCCATGGCAGCTCGAGACGATGCTCGATGCTGACATCGGTCCCGTCGGCCAGCGGCTCGAACCGCCACGCGACCCACATGCCCCTCGTCACCCCGCCGGTGTGCACGAACTCGATCGTGTTGCGCTCGGGCATCGGCCGCTGGATCGCTTCCCAGCTGACGGGGATCGGACCGCGCCGGGCGCCCATCGCGAATCGGCGCTCGCCGTCGGGGTCGCCGACGCGGCGGACGTACCGGTAATGGGGCAGGATCCGGGGCCAGCGCTCGACGTCGGCGGCGAGCGCGAAGATGCGGTCCAGCGGGGCGTCCATGACGACGTGCAGCTCGCTCCTCACGGCGCCAGCACCTCGAGCAGCGCGGCCGGCGAGAGCGCGTCCGTGGCGGGGCGACAGTCGCCCAGCGCCGATCCGAGCCGCAGGGCTGCGTCCGGGCGCTCGGACAGGCGCGCAACCGCATACTCGAGCAGCGGCGGAGCCACGAGGAAGGACTGGACGAGCCACGAGAGCGCGGACTTGGCGGCGAACGCTCGGCGGCGCTCGTCCCGGTAGTCGGCCGCGACGTCGCCGCCCGCCAGGATCGCATCGGCCGCTGCGCGCGCCGAGCGGAGGGCGCGGTGGATCCCCTCGCCGGTGAACGGATCGACGAACCCGGCGGCGTCGCCGATGAGCAGCCAGCCGGGACCGGCGGGCGCCGAGACCCGGTGCCCGATCGGCGCGGCGCCCCGGATGGGCGTCAGGCGTGCGCTGCCCGCCAGGCGGCGGGCCACCGCAGGGATGCCCGCGATCGCGGCCTCGAAGCGGCTGGCCGCGGATCCATGGTCGCCTCTCATCGGCAGCGCCATGCCGACGTTGAGCTCGCCCCCCGGCATCGGCGCCAGCCCCACGTAATAGCCCCGACCGACGTGCATCTCGCCATGGTCGCCGAGGCCGTCGGCGCCGGCGTGGTGCGCGACCAGTCCGAGCCGCCGCGGAAAGCGGACGGGGCGATCGACGCCGAGGAGGCGGCTGACGCTGGACCGCGTGCCGTCGGCGCCCACGGTCCAGGCGGCCGTGACGGATTCCCGCCGCCCGGTCCGGAGGTCGTGGAGCCTGCCACCACTGATCCGCCCGCGGTCATCGAGCAGGCCCGTGACGCGGGTCCGCTCGCGAAGATCCGCGCCACGCCCGGCGGCATGGGCGGCGAGCAGCGCGTCGAAGCTGCGACGGTCGACGCCCCAGGCGTGACGGGTACCGTCGCCATCGGCGTAGCGGATCGGGACCATCCGCCCGCCGGCGTGCAGATCCATGCCGTCCAGGGGGACGGCCGCATCGGTCCAGCCGGCTCTTACGCCCAGTCGATGCAGCTCCTCGGCGATGCGCGGGCTTGCGTATTCGGCGCACGCCTTCGGACGAGGATGCTCGGCGGCCTCCGCAAGCAGGACCGATGCCCCCGCGTCGGCCAGCCGCGCGGCCAAAGCCGATCCTGCGGGACCCGACCCGACGACGAGGACGTCGACCGACGTCATCGTTCCGCGGCCGCGGTGACGACGCGCGGCATCCAGCTCGAGGAGCGCCATCGAACGACGAGCCCGGCGTTGCGGAGCATGCGGTCCAGCTCCTCGACGGTGTAGGCCCGCCGGGCCGAGACGAGCCCGTCGTTGCGGGTGACGTGGCTGCGTCCGAAGGCGAGCACGCCGGCCGCGGTGGCGAGGAACGGCAGCACGCCGCGCCGCAGGTCGTTGACGACCACGCCGGCACGCGAGACCCGCCGCATCTCGCGCAGGACGGCGACGACGTCGGTCGGATCGAGGTGATGGAGGAGGAGCGAGCAGTGGGCGACCTCGACTGCGCCATCGTCGAGGGGCAGTGTGCGAGCGTCACCCTCCACGATCGTGATGCGCGGCTCTGCCGCCGTGACGGCGCGTGCGACGCGGAGGACGGCCGGGTGGGTGTCGAGCGCGATCACCTCCCAGCCACGGCGCGTGAAGGCGATCGGCATGTCGGCTCGCCCGGTGCCGACGTCCAGGATGCGGGCATCTGGCCGCCCTTCCAGCACCTGGTCGATGCCCCGGACGCTCGCGTCGACGCCGCCCGGCAGCCGGTTGAGCCGCGCGAGGTCGGCCAGGTTGCGCTCGACGTCGGCGGGATCCAGGCTGCCCCCGTCAAGCAGCTCGACCCCATCGGCGCGCATGCTCAGCGGGAGCCTGAAGGTCGTCATGGGTTCGTCACCTCCGGATGATAGGCGGAGCTCCCGAAGGCGGCCCGCGGTACACTGGACCCGAGATGACCGCCACCGTCCCGCCGGCCACCGGCAGCCCTGAAGGCGAGCCCACCGCCACCCGACATCGCAAGGTCGCCATCATCGGCTCCGGTCCCGCCGGCCTGACCGCCGCCATCTACGCGGGCCGCGCCAATCTCGAGCCGCTCGTGATCGCCGGCAACGTGCCGATGGGCCAGCTCATGATCACCTCGGACGTCGAGAACTACCCCGGCTTCCCGGCCGGCATCCAGGGCCCCGAGCTGATGCAGCACTTCCGCGAGCAGGCGGAACGCTTCGGCGCCACGCTGGTGGAGCGCGATGCGACGAAGGTGGACTTCAGCGAGCGGCCGTTCAGGATCTGGGTCGGAGCGGACGAGTACCTCGCCGATGCCGTCATCGTGGCCACCGGCGCATCGGCACTGTGGCTGGGGCTGCCCTCGGAGGAGGCGTTCCGGGGCCGGGGCGTGAGCGCCTGCGCGACGTGCGACGGGTTCTTCTTCCGCGGGCGCGAGGTGGCCGTCGTGGGCGGCGGCGACACGGCCCTCGAGGAGGCCACCTTCCTCACCCGCTTCGCCGAGAAGGTCACGATGCTCGTCCGACGCGAGGAGTTCCGCGGCTCCCGGATCATGCAGGAGCGCGCCATGCGCGACCCGAAGATCGAGATCCTCTTCAACCGCGAGGTGGCCGAGGTCAAGGGCGAGATGACGGTCAACGCCCTGACCATCCGCGACACGACGACCGGCGAGACGAGCGAGCTGCCGGTGCAGGGCATGTTCGTCGCCATCGGCTACAAGCCGAACACGGACCTGTTCGCCGATCAGCTGACGATCGGACCGGGCGGCTACCTGGAGATCGTCGGCGAGACGGGATCGGGGATCGAGGGCGTCTTCGTCGCGGGCGATGTCCACGACCACCACTACCGCCAGGCCGTCACCGCCGCCGGTGACGGCTGCAAGGCGGCCATCGATGCGGAGCGCTGGCTCGCGTCGGTCGGCGAGATCGAGGCCTCCACCGCCACGAACTGGTAGGTCCGCCGGCGGTCGGGGTGGCTACACTGGGCCACCCACCCTGCAGGAGACCGATCCACCGATGCCCCGCCGCGCGCCGCGCCCCGAGGATCTCTACGAGCTCCGCGTGCCGACCCAGCTCGACTTGTCACCCGATGGCCGATTCGTGGCGTTCACCGTCAAGTCGGTCGCTCCCGGCAAGGACGGCTACCGCAGCTCGCTGTGGATCGCGCCGGCCGACGGCTCCGGTCCCGCGCGCCAGCTGACGGTCGGCTCGAAGAACGACACGCTGCCGCGCTGGAGCCCGGACGGCCGGACCCTCGCCTTCCTGTCCGACCGCGGTGCCGTGCTCCAGGCGGGCGGAGGTGGCGCGAAGCCCGGCAAGGCGGAGGCGCCCGAGGAGGGTGGCACGCAGGTCTGGCTCCTCCCGTTCGCCGATGGTGGCGAGGCACGGCAGCTGACCGATCTGCCCCGGGACGTCTCGGGCATCGCCTGGTCGCCGGACGGCCGCAGGCTGTGCATCGTGAGCGGCGCCGACTCGACCGAGCCGGAGACGAAGCCCGAGCGGCGGCCGGAGGATCCGCCGCTGCCGGACACCCGTCTCATCGACACGCTCGCGTACCAGTTCAACGGCAGTGGCTTCATCCACGACAAGTTCCAGCGGCTCTGGGTCGTCGACGTCTCGACTGGAGCCGCCGAGCTTCTGACCACCGGCGATCACCACGACAGCGACCCGCGCTGGTCACCCGATGGCCGCCGCATCGCGTTCGTCTCGGATCGCCATCGGGACGCCGACCTCGGCTGGCGGACCGATGTCCACCTCGTCGAGGTGGGCACCCGGCGGGTGAGCCAGCTATCGCCCGGACGTGGCCGGCAGGGGTGGGGCGCGCCGGCCTGGTCGCCGGACGGGCGCTGGGTGGCGGCCATCGGGATCCGTGACTGGAAGCGGGGCGAGCTCCAGCAGGCATCGGTCTGGCGCTTCAGAGTGCGGGATGGCGAGGCGGAGGATCTCATCGCCGGCTCCGACCTCGAAGCTGCGGCCGCCATGAACAGCGACCTGTTCGGCGGCGGCGAGGCGAAGCTGCACTGGATGGCGGACGGCCGCTGGATCGTGTTCGCGGCGCCGGTCGAGGGCAGCTTCGAGCTCTGGCGCGTGGAGATCGATGGCGGGCGCATCGAGCGCCTGACGCGGGACCGGCACTTCCTGGGTCGCATCTCGGCCGCGGCCCTGCCGCGCGGCGGTGCCCGCTTCGCCGCGGTGCGCACGAGCGGCACCGACGCTCCCGACGTGGTCGTGGGCGACATCCCGGCCGGCCGCCTCGCGGCGTCCGACCGGGTCGAGCCTCGGCGGGTGACGGACCTGATGGGCGACGCGTGGCGCGACATCAGGCTGGTGGCGCCGGTCGAGCGCTGGCACGAGGTCGACGGTCGCCGCATCCAGGGCTGGTTCGTCGAGTCGCCGCACAGCACGAAGCGCAGTCCCGCCCCCGTGGTGCTCGAGATCCACGGCGGTCCCAGCACCCTCTACGGCTGGTCACTCATCTGGGAGTGGCAGATGCTGGCGGCCAGCGGCATCAGCGTCTACGCCTGCAACCCCCGAGGCTCGCAGGGCTACGGTCGCGACTTCCTGAGCGCCAACGTCGCCGACTGGGGCGATGGACCGATGCGGGACTGCATGGCCGGTCTGGATGCCCTCGCCGCCGACGGCCTGGCGGATCCGGACCGCATGGGGGTCACCGGCGGTTCCTATGGCGGATACCTGACGAGCTGGATCGTCGGGCACACCGATCGGTTCAAGGCGGCGGTGACGTGCCGCAGCGTCAACGACATGGTCAGCCAGATGCTCTCCGGCGACATCGGCGGCCCCACCTTCGGCCTCTACGAGTACGGCGTCCAGCCGTGGGAGGACTGGGACCTCTACCGGCGTCACTCGCCGCTCACGTATGCCGCCAGCGTGACGACGCCACTGCTGATCCAGCACTCCGAGAAGGATCTCCGTTGCACGATCACGCAGGCCGAGGAGCTCTTCGCGGTGCTCCGCTCGCTGCGCAAGACGGTCCGGCTCATGCGGGTGCCGGAGGAGTCACACGAGCTGACGCGATCGGGAACCCCGTTCCGGCGGGTCGACAACCTGCGGCTCATCGACGAGTGGTTCCGCCACTTCCTGGTGGAGGGCAAGACTCGGCTACCGAGGGTGGATCCGAAGCGGGGCTGAGCCTGCGCCCGCCCGCTACACTCGCCGGCATGTCGAATGAGATCGAGGCGGCGATCGTCGCCGGATACGGCTTCGACGGACCGGCCGTAACGTTCGGCGCCGCGATGCAGGGCGAGCAGGCGCTCCCCGGCGCGCAGGTACGCGTGCCGCTGGCCATGATGAACCGCCACGGCCTGGTGGCCGGCGCCACGGGGACCGGCAAGACCAAGACGCTCCAGGTCCTGGCCGAACAGCTGAGCGATGCCGGCGTGCCGGTCTTCATCAGCGACATCAAGGGCGATATCAGCGGGCTCGCCGCGCCGGCGGCGCTCAACGAGAAGCTGACCGCGCGAGCATCGGCCATCGGCTTCGCCGACTACGCGCCCAGGGCTTTCCCAGTGGAGTTCTTCACCTTGGACCGTGACGGCAAGGGCGTGCGGCTCCGCGCCTCGGTGTCGAGCTTCGGGCCGATCCTGTTGGCCAAGGTGCTCGACCTGAACGACACCCAGCAGTCGGTCCTGGCGCTCGCCTTCAAGTACAGCGACGACAAGAAGCTGCCCCTGGTGAACCTGGCCGACCTGCGCGCGCTGCTCAACCACCTCAACTCGGACGAGGGCAAGGCCGAGATGGCCGAGTACGGCGGCGTCGCGACGGCGACGGCCGGCGTGATCATCCGCAAGATCGTCGAGCTCGAGCAGCAGGAGGCCGATGCCTTCTTCGGCTCCCCGGAGTTCGACGTGCAGCACTTCCTCCGCGTCGGCGAGGACGGCCGAGGCATCATCAGCGTGCTGGAGCTGGCGGACATGCAGGATCGGCCGGCCCTGTTCAGCACCTTCATGATGTGGCTGCTCGCCTCGCTGTACGAGTCGCTTCCCGAGATCGGCGACCCGGAGAAGCCGAAGCTGGTCTTCTTCTTCGACGAGGCGCACCTCCTCTTCCGCGACGCGAACAAGACCTTCATGCAGCAGATCGAGCTGGTCGCCCGCCTCATCCGCTCGAAGGGGGTCGGTGTCTTCTTCGTCACCCATGCCCCGACCGACGTACCCGCCGAAGTGCTCGGGCAGCTCGGCAACCGGGTGCAGCATGCCCTGCGCGCCTTCACCCCTGACGACCTCGAGACGGTCCGCGCCACCGCGGACACGTTCCCGACGACCACCTTCTACGACGTCGAGGACGAGCTCACCAACCTCGGCACCGGCGAGGCGCTGATCACGGCCCTCGATCTGAAGGGCCGGCCGATGCCGACGGCGCGGACGATGATGCGGCCCCCGATGTCGCTGATGGCGCAGGTCGAGCCGGCCGTCTTCGACCAGGTCGCCTCGGCATCCGCGATCGCCCCGACCTATGCCGCGGATACCGACCCGGAGTCGGCGAAGGAGCTGCTGGCGGCTCGCATGAAGCAGGCGACCGACGACGCCGGCGAGCCGATGGAGGGCGTCGAGGATCCCGAGTCAGCGGACGATCGGCGCATGCGACCGACGAGCGCACCGGAGAAGGGGGTCGACTGGAGCAAGGTGGCTGTCGAGGGCTCTCGGGTGATGCGCTCGGGGGCGTTCAACACCATCCTGCGCGCCGTCTTCGGGATCCTCACCGGCGGCCGTCGCCGCTGAGGTCGACTCCGGCCGCGAGGGACGCAATCCGAAGCCAGCCGTCGACATCGTCCTCGCTCGGGAGGCCGCGGACGACGAGCGTGTCGACGACCGACCGATAGGGCGCCAGCGCGGCAGCCAGCTCCGAGGGATCCCCCGACTCGACCGCGATCCCCACCGGCCGACCGGCCTGTGCGGCGAACGCCCGCGCGTAATGACCGCCGGACCGCGCGTATCGGTCCATCTCTGCTCGCAGGCGATCGACGGCACGGGCGCCGACCGCGGTGCGGACGTAGGCAACGAGCCGTGGCGCGGGACGGTCGGCGGCTGCGGCGCCCTCGGCGATCCGCTCAGCCACGAAGGAGAGGCGGTTGGGGAGCGCCCAGTTGGCGACGACCGTATCGGCCATCTCTCCCGCCAGCCGGGCCATGCGGGGACCGACCGCCGCGATTGCGATCGGCAGGCCGGGCTGCAGGCGCCGCAGCTCGGTGGCCCCGTCGCGCACGAGATCGAGCGAGGCGGACGACCCGCTCCCGATGCCGAGCGTCAGGCGATCGAGCGGCAGGTCCACGGCGGAGAGGCGCTCGACGATGGCCGGCACCGAGTGCTCGGACAGTGCCACGACCCCGATGCCGAAGCGGAGCGCGCGCGTCGCGGGCGAGATCGACGCCACCGTGGCGATGCCATCGCCGCGGCGATTGTCGTTGACCCACAGCTCCGGGTAGCCCAGGCGCTCCAGCTCGCTGCCGAGCCGCGCATGATCGGGCCGGGCGGCGGCGGTGATGCCGAAGGCAAGCTCGGCAGGCATCGGCTAGGTCGGACCGAGGGTCGCTCGCGCGAGGTCCGGCACGTCGGTGACGAACCCCCACAGGCCGCATGCGGCGAGGTGCTGCATCCGCTCGGGGTCGTTCACGACGTAGCAGCCGATCTCGCGCCCGTAGGCCTGCGCCTGCGCCATGAGCGGCAGGGGATCCATGCCGAGGTCGCCCTCCCAGGGAAAGACGCCGGTATGGCCGTGCTCGGTGGCCCAGGCCAGCGCCGCCTCGACGGGCTGGGTCGGGACGAGCAGATAGCCGGTCTTGATCTCGCGATTGAGCTCGCGGACGCGCTCGATGGCATGCTCGTCGAAGCTGATCACGGCAAGCCGGCCACTGGCGAGGACGGGATCGTCTCGCACGGCCTCGACCACCGCGTCGGCGGCCGCCCGTGCCTTGATCTCGATGACCAGCCCGATGGTGTCCGGCAGCCAGGCCAGCACCTCCGGCAGGGTCGGCACCGTGAGGCCCGTTCCGCGAAACGGCGTGTCGCCGTCGGGGCCGGCGAACTCGGCGCCGGCATCGGCCTCGCGAATCTCGTCCATCGTCCGCTCCGCCACCGCCCCGGTGCGGTCGGTCGTGCGGTCCAGCGTGGCGTCGTGGATGACGGCCAGCTGTCCGTCGGCGGTGAGGTGCACGTCGAGCTCGATGGCATCGGCGCCGGCCTCGACGCCGAGCCTGAACGCCTCCATCGTGTTCTCGGGCGCCTTCGCCGACGCTCCCCGGTGTGCGACCACCATCGTCATCGCTCTACCCCTGCCTCTCCGTGCTCCCGCTCGCCCTCCGGCACGCCGCGCAGGATCCAGATCCCGACCACCAGCAGCACGAAGAGCGAGCCGATGGCTACCTGGTAGGCCCCGCGGCCGAGACTGCCGAGCAGGCTCGCGACGATGATGCCGTAGATGAGCGGACCGATGACGGCGCTGAACTTCCCGACCAGCCCGTAGAGCCCGAACATCTCGCCGATGCGTCCGGGCGGCGTCAGGCGCAGGAGCATGAGCCGATCGACGACACCGACGCCGCCGAGCCCGGCGCCGAGCAGCGCTCCGGCGAACAGGAAGGGGACGGGCGACAGGAATCCGGTGATGACGACGAGCCCGATCGCCCAGGTGCCGAGCACGGCGAACAGCGTGCGGCGCGGGCCCCAGCGGTCGGCGAGGAACCCCCAGCCGAACGAGGCGACGACGGCGACCACGGTGAGCACCAGCAGCACCTGGAGCGCCTCGCCCTCGGTGAAGCCGACGGCGTGGACGGCGAACGCGCTCATCACCGCGATGGCGGTGTTGACCGGATCCGAGTAGAAGAAGCGCGCCACGATGAACCGCAGGAGCCCCGGGGACTCGCGCGCGTTGCGGACCGTCTGTGCCAGCTGCCCGAAGGACCGGGCCGCATCGGCGGCACGGAGCGATGCGCCCTCGCGCGGCAGCTCCCGGACGACGAGGAAGAGCGGTCCGGCGAACACGAGGAAGAGCCCGGCGACCAGCGCAAACGTGGCCGGTGTCGACGAGCCGTCTGCGGCAGTGCTGATGCCCGACAGCAGGAGCACGCCGACCAGCAGCGTCCCGCAGTAGCCGAGCGCCACCCCGATGCCGGAGAGCCGGCCGCGCGCGATCGGTCGCGCCACGTCGGGGAGGAGGGCGTCGTAGTAGATGAGCGCCGCCTGGTACGCGAAGTTGGCGATGGCGAAGGCGACCAGGCCGAGCCGGATGTCGACGAGGCCGATGGTTACCGTGGCTGCGATGCAGACCACGGTGAACGCCGCCAGGAACGGCTTCCGGCGCCCCACCCGGTCGCTCATTGCGCCGAGCACCGGCGAGACGATGGCGTTCAGGAGGACCGACATGCTCACCGCCGCCGTGAACCAGAACGTCCCGGGGCCCTCGCCGAGGAAGCGGATCGTCCAGAGGCTCATGGCGAAGCTCACGATCGCGAAGCTGAAGATCGTGTTCGCGAAGTCGTAGAGCGCCCACGCCAGTGCCTCGACCGAGCTGCCCGACCGCGTGAGGCCCCCCAGCCCGCGCCACCAGGCGGGCGCAGCCCGCGCGGCGACCGGGGGAGAGCTGCTCGACGTCACGCGGCGGATCATAGCCACGGTGTCACCCGCCGGTTCCGCGGGTGCGCGCGATCAGGCGCGGGGGCCGAGAAGCGTGCCGGCGAGGGCGATGACGGAGCGACGGACGAGATCGGGTTCGAAGCGATCGCCCATCTCCGCCTGGTGGGCGATGACCCCGTCCATGAGCATGGCGGTCGCCAGGCTGAGCTCCTCGACGTCGAGGGCAGGATCCGCCTCGCCGCGGGCGATGGCCTCGCGCAGGAACATGGCCGCGAAGGCGCGGATCTGGTCGCATCGGCGCCGGAGCATGTCGCGCAGCGCGGGCTTGATGTCGGCCTCCGCCCAGCCGGTCGTGACGATGGCGCCCCAGCGCTCCGCCTCGAGACTATCGACGAAGTAGCGCACGGCGCTGTCGAGGCGCTCCCGCGGGTCGGCGATCTGCGACATCTGGACGGCCAGCTCGTCGAGCTGCGCCTGGGTGACCGCCTCGCACATGGCGAGGTACAGCT
>DASVEH010000300.1:0-4928 GCA_036380655.1 Candidatus Limnocylindria bacterium
TCGTCATCTGGTGCGGCGGCAACGAGCTGGCGGGGCCGGACCGGCCGCTCGACGACGCTCACCCGGTGCTCGCCGCCCTGCGCGAGGTCGTGATGCGCGAGGACCCCACCCGGATCTGGCTGCCGACCTCGCCGACCGGCCCGCGCTTCGACAACAGCCTGGCCGCCGTGGCCGAGGATCCGCGCTCGCTGCACGACGTCCATGGCCCGTGGGAGCACCAGGGCCTGGCCGAGCAGCACGCCCTGGCCGGCGCCACGACCAGCCTGCTCCACAGCGAGTTCGGCACAGAGGGCCTGACGAATCCCGAGACGCTGGCTGCCACCGTGACCGATGCCGACGCTCCGCTCGACCGATCGAATCCCGTCATGACCCACCGCGGGGCGTGGTGGATCAACGAGCCGTTCGTGCAGCGAGTCTTCGGCGGTGGCCTCGATCGCGACGAGCTGATCCGGGCCAGCCAGCACCTGCAGGCCGACGGCCTCCGCACGCTGATCGAGGGCGACCGGCGGCGCTGGCCGCGCAATGCCGGCGCGCTGCCGTGGCAGCTGAACGAGCCCTTCCCGAACGCCTGGTGCACCGCCGCGGTCGACTGGTTCGGCATCCCGAAGGCCGCCTACTTCGCCGTCGCCGATGCCTACGCGTCGCTGTACGCGGGCGTCAGCTTCGCCTCACCGGCACTCGACGGCGCCGGCCGTGTCGCCGTTAGGCCATGGGTCGCGAACGACCACGACCGCGAGCTGGCAGACACCCTGCGACTGGACGTCCACGACGCGGCCGGCCGGACCGTGGCCGAGTGGTCGGGCGAGCTCACGGCCGCCGCGAACTCGGTGACCGATGGGGGCGATGTCGCGCTGGTCCTGGCGCCGCGTGTCGATGAGGCCGGCGATCTCCTCGTCCTCGACGCGACCTTCGGCGGGGCCCGCACCCGGCGCCTGCTGTCCCGCACGGCCGACCTCGCGCCGATGCGCCACCTGTTGCCGGCCAGTCTCGACGCGCGAGTGGAGGAGAACAGGGCATGCTGGACGCTCCGCCTGGAGGCAACGGGCGACGTGGCGGTTGTCGAGCTGCGGATCGCCGACGTCCGCCCGCTTGACTGGTCGGACCGTCCCGGCCACGCCTATCCGGACGCGAACTTCGTGACGCTCCTGCCCGGCGGGCAACGCGCGGTGACCGTCGACTGGCATGACGTCGAGCCGGCTGATCGTCGGCTGCGGCTGACCGGCTGGAACGTGGAGCCGCTGGAGCTGCGCGGTGGCTGAGCCGTGGGTCGAGCTCGTCACGCCGGCCGGCGCCGTGCTGGAGCACGCGGGCTTTCGCGTCGAGCTGCAGTCGGCGCCGCTGGATGGCATCGCGGGCGTCGAGATCAGCCTCACGCTGACTCGCACCGCGAGCGACCCGGTCGCCTGCGGCGTGCGCATCGGTCTCGACCTGCCGGTCGGCGAGCGGCCGCCCGGCTGGCTCGTTCCGGGGCTCTTCTACGGCGAGAACCGCCCGCCCGCCTGCCGCCGCATCTTCCCGCGCTACGAGCGCGGCGCGCACGATCCCTGGGGCATGGTTTCGGAACGATGGTCGTTCCGGGCCGATCGGGCCGCAACGCCGGCCGTCTTCGGCTGGTCCGGGAGCCGGATGGCGGCCATCGCGGTCGACGAGGTGACCGAGCTAGGCCCGGCCGGCATCGGCTTCGAGGGAAGCGCCGAGCGCACGCGCGTCTGGGTCGATCTGCCGTTCCGCGAGGAGCCGGTCGCCTACCGCGGCTACGACGAGCCGGGCGCCGCCGACGTCCGGACGCACGCCTGGCAGCCGGGCGAGACGCGCACCGTGACGCTCACGGTCGCCGAGGGCGGTGACGACCGACACGGGTACGTCCCGCTGCTGCGGCACCTCCACGCGCGCGCGTCGTCAGATGGCGGCGCTCCCTGGGTGGGCATCGAGGAGGCGGCGGAGCTGGCGGCCGACGGCCTGCTGGCGTGGCACTACCACCCCGAGCATCGGGCGCTCTATGAGACGGCGGCTTTCGAGCGCGAGCTGGATGGCTCGGCCGCGGGCGGCGGCGACCGGCCGCACATGCACGTCGGCTGGGTGAGCGGCGCGCCCTGGGCCGCGCAGCTGCTGGCCTGGGGCCGGCGCACCGGCTCGGAGCCCCATAGGCAGGCCGGCGAGGAGGTGCTCGACCACATCGCGGAGAACCTGTCGCCGTCGGGCACCTTCTGGGCCGAATGGACGCTGGAGTCGGGCTGGGGCAGCGGCTGGTCGCCTCGGGGCGCGGTCCACGCCAATACCATCGGCCAGGCGACGCTCTTCTTCCTGCGCGCGCTGGCCGCGGAGGACGCCCACGGCGCGCGCCACGTCACCTGGGAGGCGGCAGTCCGCTCCAATCTCGATGCCATCGCGCGCCGGCAGCGGGCCGACGGCAACCTCGGCACGTACCACGACGCGGAGAGCGGGCGGGTGACCGAGTGGGACGGCGCCGGGGCGCTGACCTGGATCGCGGCCCTCCTCGAGGGCGCGGTGCGCCACGACGAGCCGCTCTACCGCACCGCGGCGGTCGCGGCCGGCGGCTTCTACCGGCGCTTCGTGGATGCGGAGCTCGTCTACGGCGCGCCCGAGGACGTGCACCTGGCGCCGAGCTCGGAGGATGGCTACAACGCGCTCATCGCCTTCATGGCGCTCCACCGCGCCACCGGGGATGCCGAGTGGCTCGACGTGGCGCGCCGGGCGGCCGACTGGCTCCTGACCTTCCGCTACGCCTACGACGTCGCCTTCGAGCCGGACACGATCCTGGGCCAGTATCGCTTCCGGACGCGGGGCACCGACCAGGCGTCGCCCGCCAACCAGCACCTGCACCACTTCGGTCTTCTCTGCTACCCGGAGCTGCTCGAGCTGGCCGATGCGACCGGCGACGACCATTACCGGCAGCGAGCTGTCGAGAGCCTTGCCGCCTGGCGTCAGTTCGTCGCTCGACGCGATGGCGACTTCAACGCCATGCGCGGCATGGTCAGCGAGCGCTTCTACCAGACCGACTGTTTCCGGGCCAAGGGCTCGCTCCTGCCGCTCAGCCACGCGTGGACCGGCGGCGTCCTGCTCTTCGCCTGTCTCGCCGCACTGGAGGACCTCGATGCCGTTCCCGCCTGACTTCGCCTGGGGCACCGCCACCAGCAGCTACCAGATCGAGGGCGCCGTCGACGAGGACGGCCGCGGCCGGTCGATCTGGGACACCTTCAGCCATACACCCGGAAAGGTCGCGAACGGCGACACCGGCGACGTGGCCTGCGACCACTACCATCGCTGGGCCGAGGACGTCGACCTCGTCGCCTCGTATGGACTGAACGCCTATCGGTTCAGCATCGGCTGGCCGCGCATCCAGCCCGACGGGCGGGGAGCGCCGAACCGGCGCGGGCTCGACTTCTATCGGCGCCTGGTGGATCGGCTGGTCGAGAAGGGGATCCGGCCGGCGGCGACGCTCTACCACTGGGACCTGCCGCAGGCGCTCCAGGATGAGGGTGACGGCTGGCTGAACCGCGACACGGCCGCTCGCTTCGCCGAATATGCGGCGATCGTGTACGAGGCGCTCGGCGACGGCGTCGCGTGGTGGATCACCCACAACGAGCCGTGGTGCACGGCCGCGCTCGGGCATCGTCTCGGCATCCACGCGCCGGGCATGACCGACGTCGCCGCCGAGCTGCGCACGTCGCACCACGTCCTCATGTCACACGGGCTGGCGGTGGAGGCCTACCGCGCCAGCGGCCTGGCGGCGCCGATCGGGATCACCCTCAACCTCATGCCGACCTACCCTCAAGAACAGACCGACGGCGACCGCCGCGCAGCGGTCCTGTCGGACGGCTACACGAACCGCTGGTACCTCGACCCGGTCTTCCGTGGCTCGTACCCCGCCGACATGCTCGAGTACTTCGGCGAGCGCTGGTCCCTCGACTGGATCCGGGAGGGCGACGTTGCGCGCATCGCGCAGCCGACCGACTTCCTCGGCGTCAACTACTACTCGCGTCGGGTCGTCCGCGCGCCGCGGGCCGGCGAGGACGCCGAGTTCGCCTGGGTCGTCCGCAGCGAGGGGACGACGGGCATCCCGACCTCGGACCTCGGCTGGGAGATGACGCCGGAGACCTTCCTCGACCTGCTCGTCCGCCTGAAGGCCGACTACGGCTCGCCGCCCATCTACATCACCGAGAACGGCTGCTCGCTGAACGACACGGTCGCCGAGGATGGCCGCGTCCACGACCCGCGCCGCACCGAGTTCTTCCGCACCCACCTGGGCGCGGTGGAGGAGGCGATCGCGCAGGGCGTCGACCTGCGCGGCTACTTCGCCTGGTCGCTGATGGACAACTTCGAATGGGCGGAGGGCTACGGACCGCGCTTCGGGATCACCTACGTCGACTACGCGACGCAGCGCCGGACCCCGAAGGACTCGGCGCTCTGGTACGCCGAGGTGGCGCGCCGCAACGGCCTGGCGTGACGATCCCGGAGCGGCTGGCCGCGAACGTCGCCTGGCTCTTCACCGAGCACGCCTGGCCGGACCGATTCGCCGCCGCCGCCGCGGCCGGCTTCGCCGCGGTCGAGTTTCCCTGGCCGGATGACCCAACCGCGACGGCCGATGCCGTCCGCGCCGCGGGGCTGCGCGTGGCCATGCTCAACATGGCCGCAGGCGACCTCGCCGCGGGCGAGCGCGGCTGGCCGAACGATCCGGCGCGAGCTTCGGAGTGGCGCCACGCCTGCACCGATGCGCTCGAGCTCGCCAACGACCTTCACTGTCCCACCGTCAACGTCCTCGCCGGCAACCTCGTCGCCGGTCCGTCGGGCGCCGACCAGCTTCGATGCCTCGAGGAGAACCTGCGCTGGGCGCTGCCGCGAGCGGCCGCCGCCGGCGTGACCCTCGTCACGGAGCTCCTCAACCGCGCCGAGAACCCCGACTACCT
>DASVEH010000301.1:0-2100 GCA_036380655.1 Candidatus Limnocylindria bacterium
ACCGCCCGAACGGCCAACCGGCGAGGCGCGGACCGCACACACGTCCCGCGTTCTGGGTGGATGTGTCCGCCGAGTGTACGGACTGATCCACCCAGAAGGAGACGGATCAGGCGGCGGCTTGCAGGCGGCGTTCCTTGGCCCGGTGGGCCAGCAGGATCGCGCCGACCGCACCGGCGGCCGTTGCCGCGGCGATGCCGCCGGCGTAGGCGACGTAGCGGCCCTGCAACATCGAGCGGATCGCCCGACGCTCCCCCGCCGCCTCGAGGCCGGCGAGGATGTCCGACAGCAGCCCAGGCGCCGGCTCGAGCACCTGGGTGCGGAGCTGGTGGAGCGCCTTCAGCAGCTTGCGGTACTGCACGAGCTCGGCCTGGCAGCGCAGGCACGACTCGACGTGCCGGGCGACGCCCGCGTCCGGCGGGGTCAGCCCGTCGACGATGGCGGGGAGCAGCTCGATGGCTTCGTCACACCGCACGGGCGTCGACCTCCTCTCCGCGCATCGGGAACAACCGCTCGCGCAGTTGGCGGCGGGCACGGTGCAGGCGGACCTTCGCCGCGGTCTCGCTGATGCCGAGCTCTTCCGCGATCTGCTCGTGGGGCAGGTCGTAGATGTCCCGCAGGACGACGACCGCCCTCAGCTTCGGCGGGAGGTGGCCGAGCGCGGCGGACACCCGGTCGCGGAGGAGCGTCGCGTCGGCGCGCTCCTCGGGGTCGATCTCCGGGCGGTCGTCGGACAGGGCGAGCTGGTCGTCGATGTCCTCGTGCCGGTGCCGCTTGCGCTTGCCGAGCGCGGTTGCGGCGCAATTCGCGGTGATGCGGTACAGCCAGGTGCTGAACTGCGCGTCGCCGCGAAACTTGTCCAGGCCCCGGTAGGCCCGCAGGTAGGCCTCCTGCACCACGTCTCTCGCGTCCTCCTCGTTCCCGGTCAACCGAAGCGCGAGCGTGTAGGTGTCCGCATACGTCGCCTTGACGATCTCGTCGAAGGCGGCACGGTCACCGTCTTGTGCCCTCGTGACCAGTTCGGCCACATCGGTTGGCATCGAGCTGTTGGACACCATGGCTGTGGATAAGGTTACGCGGACTCGGGCGCGAGCCAGTTGATGAGCAGGGTCGCCACCAATGCGGGATGCCGCACGTGGGGCGAGTGGCCGCCGGGCACCGAGGCCGTTGGGGCCCGGAAGTCGGCGGCGGCGCGCTGTTGCTCGGCGTAGGGGATCGCCTCGTCGCCTTCGCACACGATCGCGAGCCGCGGCTCGTCGCCAGGCCCGTCGCCGACCACGATCTCCCCGCGCAGGTGCGGGTGCTCCCACGGCAGGTCGGACAGTTCGTCGGGGCTGCCAGGGAACGCGCGGTCGAGCCACCGGCGGATGTCGTGCGGCTTCCAACCGAACTCGTCCCACCTGCCGAGCTCCCCGATCCACTCGGGGTTGAACGACGGGGTCGGCGCCGCGATCGTGGCCAGACCCTTCACGACGCCGGGATGGGCCTCGGCGAAGACGCGGACGAGTACACCTCCGAGCGAATGCCCGACGACGATCGTGTCGCCGTCGACGTGGTCGCGCACGAACCCGACCTCGGCGTCCCACGTGCCCCGGGGAAGCCGAAGGGCGAGGGCGTCGTGCCCTCGCCCCTCCAGGACGTCTTGCAGGTACCGCCACTGCTCCGGCTGCCCGGCCAGGCCGTGCAGGAGCACGAACCGCGCCACGAGCGGAGCGGCTGCGCTGCTAGCGCGTTTCCTTGTGGACCGTGTGCGTGCGGTCCCAGCGGCAGTACTTCTTCATCTCGATGCGCTCGCGGTCGTTCACCTTGTTCTTCATGGTGATGTAGTTGCGGCGCTTGCACTGCTCGCACGCCAGCGTGACCTGCACCCGCTTCTCGTTCTTGGCCATCGGTTCTCGTCCTCGCTCGGTCGGCGGCTTGCGTTACTTGATGATCTTGGTGACGCGGCCCGACGCGACGGTCCGGCCACCCTCGCGGATCGCGAACCGCAAACCCTCGTCCATCGCGATCGGCTGGATCAACTCCACCGTGATCGCCGTGTTGTCGCCCGGCATCACCATCTCCGTCCCCTCCGGCAACTTGATCGACCCCGTCACATCCGTC
>DASVEH010000302.1:0-7265 GCA_036380655.1 Candidatus Limnocylindria bacterium
ACCGGTGGCCGGATCGGTGATCAGGCCCATGGCGGCGCCGGCGACCGGCGCCTTGATCGGCACGCCGGCGTCCATCAGCGACAGCGTGCTGCCGCAGGTGCTGGCCATGCTGGTCGAGCCGTTGCTGCTGACCACCTCGGACACTACGCGGATGGTGTAGGGGAACTCCTCCTCGCTGGGCAGGACCGGCAGCAGCGCGCGCTCGGCGAGCGCGCCGTGGCCGATTTCACGCCGTCCCGGGCCACGCATGGGGCGGGCCTCGCCGACCGAGTAGGGCGGGAAGTTGTAGTGGTGCAGGTAGCGCTTCTCCGTCTCCGGGGAGATGGTGTCGAGGCGCTGCACGTCGCTGCCCGGGCCAAGGGTCGCAATGCTGAGCGCCTGCGTCTGGCCGCGGGTGAAGATGCCCGAGCCGTGGGTGCGCGGCAGGACGCCGACCTCGACGCTGATGGGGCGGATCGTCTTCGTGTCGCGGCCGTCGATGCGGACGTCCTCGCTCAGCACCAGCTCGCGGACGGTCGCCTTGGTGACGGCATCCATGAGCGCCGAGCCGATGCCGTGGCGCCGTCGGATGTCCTCGAGCCGGTCGCCCTGCTCCGCGCGGTTGTAGCTCTCGCGGGCGCGGCGCACCTCGTCGGCGATATCCCGGCGCACCGCGTCCAGGCGCTCGGCCAGGCCGCTCGTGAAGTGCAGGAACAGCTCGGCCGTCGCCTCGGCATCGGGCATGGCCCGGTGCGCGGCGGCGTGATCCCGGCCGAACACGAAGCGCACGAGGTCGGCAAGCTTGTAGCCGCCGGCATCGGGATAGAGCTGGTATCCCAGCTCGAGGGTGTCGTAGATGGCCGCGGGAGTCCACTTGCGGTCGTTGGGCAGGTGGCGCAGCAGGAACGGCACGTCGAACGAGGTGTTGTGGGCGACGATCGGCGTCTCCCCCACCCAGTCGACGAAGTTCCCGAGCACCTCCGACGCGGTCGGGGCGTTGGCGACGTCATCGGTCTTGATGCCATGCACCTGGTGCCCGACGATCGGACGGCCCGGGTTCACGAGCGACTCGAAGCGGTCGACGATCTGGCCGTCGCGCAGGCGAAGCGCCGCGATGTCGACGATGTAGCCGTGCTCCGGCTTCATGGCAGTCGTCTCCAGGTCGAAGACGACGAACTCGTTCCGGCTCTCTGAGAGTGCCTTTCCGAGCTGGACGACCGATCCGGCCTTGGGGCCGACGAACGGCATCTTCTTCGGCGTGCCGGCCGAGGCGACGAGCTTCTCCTGGAGGTCGATCGACTTCTGGAGCTCGCTGTGCCCGTAGGCGATGGCATCGGCCATGACCGACTCGGGCAGGATCTTGGCGCCGGCCTCGACCATCATGACGGCCTCGCGGGTGCCGGCCACGACCAGGTCGAGCTCGCTCTCGGCGAGCTGGCTGTTGGTTGGATTGGTGACGAACTCCCCGCCGATGCGACCGACGCGCACCGCCCCGACCGGTCCCAGGAACGGGATGTGGCTGATGCTGAGCGCCGCCGAGGCGCCGTTGAGGGCCAGGATGTCCGGGTCGTTCTCCTGGTCGGTCGAGAGGACCGTCAGGACAACCTGGACGTCGTTGAAGTACCCCTTCGGGAAGAGCGGGCGAATCGGCCGGTCGGTGAGGCGCATCGCCAGGATGGCCGCCTCCGAGGGGCGTGACTCGCGCTTGATGAAGCCGCCGGGGATCTTGCCGGCGGCATACATCCGCTCCTCGTAATCGACGGTCAGCGGGAAGAAGTCGGCGCCCTCCCGGGGCTCCTTGGAAGCGACCGCGGTCGCCAGGACGACGGAGTCACCGTATCGGACGATGACCGCGCCGTCTGCCTGCTCGGCGAGCTTACCGGCCTCCATGCTGAAGACCTGGCCGCCGATCTCGGCTTCGTGCTTGATTGCCACTGATTCCTCCAGTGTGATTCGTTCGGCATCCGACGCTCGATTCCCGTGGCGCGCTCTCACTCGGCGCAGGCGTCAGGCGGGGGCGGATGCCCGTTTGGATGGTGTGAGATGTGCGAGACCCAGGGCGAGTTCGGCCCTGGGTCTATCGCGGTTCGTGGTTAGCGGCCCAATCTAACGACGCAGCCCCAGGCTGCCGATGACGGTGCGGTATCGGTCGACATCGTTGCGGACCAGATACGCAAGCAACCGCCGGCGCTGCCCGACGAGCTTCAGGAGCCCGCGGCGCGAGTGGTTATCCTTGGGAAAGCTGCGCAGATGCTCCGTCAATGACTTGATCCGCTCGGTGAGAAGCGCAATCTGCACCTCGGGTGATCCGGTGTCGCCCTCGTGCGTGGCGTATTCGTCGACGATTGCGCTCTTCGCGTCCTTGGCGAGCGGCACGTATTCCTCCACATTCGTTTCCGTAACGTTCGGAGTTTAGCAGAGGTCCGATTCGCCCGCCATGAGCGCGAGGCGCCCCGCGTGACGCTCGTCGGCTCGATCAATCGAGCGTTCTGACACTCGCGATGGGCTTCTCTCCAAACTCGCTCGATCTATCGAGCGCCGGTGCGCCCGGCCTCCCCTGCCAGTCGGCGGCGTGCCTCGCCCTCGTCGGCGCGCATCTGGCGCACCAGCGCCTCGACCGAGTTGAAGCGCCGCTCCTCGCGGAGCCGACCGTCGATCTGCAGGTCCAGCGTGGCGTCGTACAGGTCCCCATCCCAGTCGAGCAGGTAGACCTCCACCAGGATGCGCCCGTCGTCGTGGAAGGTGGGCCGCACGCCGACGCTGACGAGTGCCGGGTGGTCGGGGCCCACACCTCGTGCGGGGACGTGGACACGGCCGAGGTAGATGCCGAGTGCCGGAAGTGCGGCGGCATAGGCGAACGCCAGATTGGCAGTCGGAAAGCCGAGCTCCCGACCGCGCTCGTCGCCGTGGATGACCGTGCCCCTCAGGAACGGGGCGGAGCCGAGCAGCTCCGACGCCCTCTCGATGCGCCCATCGCGCAGCTCGCTACGGATCCGCGACGAGGAAACGGCGGCTCCGTCGACCATCAGCGGCTCCACGGTGATGCAGTCGAATCCGTTCACGGCGCCGATCTCGGCGATCCGCTCCAGCGTGCCCGCCCTGCCGCGGCCGAACGCGCTGTCGGGCGTCATGGTGATGCCCCGGAGCTCGATCGAGGGCGAGAGCGCCGCGAGGAAGGCGTCCGGCTCAAGGCCGCGCACCGACGCGTCGAAGCGCACCTCGAGCGCCCGGTCGAGCCCACCTGCCGCCAGACGCTCGAGTGTCACCTCGGGGGGAAGCAGGCGCTCGACCTGCGTCCCCGGCCGGATCACCTCGTCGGGGTGCGGTGCGAAGACGAGCGCGACGCTCGCCGCTCCGCGCTGTCGCGCGGCCTCCATCGTGGCCTCCAGCACGTGTCGATGGCCACGGTGGACGCCGTCGAATACACCCAGTGTGACGACCGCCGGACCGATGGCCGGCAGCTCCGCCAGCCCGAGCGGGCTCATGCGGGCAGGACCTTCTGCGGCTGCAGCACGCCGGCGGCGACCGAGCCGATGCCGATGAGCTCCGCCTCCTCGAACACAGCCACCCTTCCCTCGTCGACTCCCCCATGGACAATCGGACGGGCCGAGCCGTGCCGGAAGGCGGCGGCCGCGTCGGGGTCCAGGGTGACCCGAGGCAGCCTGAGGAGGTTTCCGACCGGCAGCACGGCGTCCCCCAGCCGGCCCTCCGAGGCGAGCGTCTCGAGCTGTTCCGGCGTCATCGCGTCGGCCACTTCGAGGCCGGCGGCCTCCGTGCGCCGCAGGGCGTGAAGGTGTCCGCCGCACCCGAGCCGATCCCCCAGGTCCCGCGCCAGGGAGCGAACGTAGGTGCCGGCGCCGCAGTGAAGCGCGACCCGGGCGTCGACGAACCTGCCGGATCGCTCGAAGGCGTCGAGGTCGAGCGCGTGGACGGTCACGCGACGTGGGGACAGGACCAGCGGATCGCCGGCGCGTGCCGCTCGGTGGGCGGTGCGGCCGGCGAGCTTGCGCGCGCTGAAGGCAGGGGGCATCTGCTCGAAGGTTCCGACGAAGCCGGCGAGCATCGCCCGCACCGCGTCCTCGTCCGGAAGCGGGCCATCCATAGCTTCGATCGGTCCCTCGGCATCGTCGGTGGCGCTGCGAGCGCCGAGCCGGATGACGGCGTCGTACCGCTTGGACCCACCGGTCAGCTCCTCGCTGAAGCGCGTGGCAGCTCCGACCAGGATCGGGAGCACCCCCGACGCGAGCGGGTCGAGCGTGCCGGCGTGGCCGATGCGCCGCGTGCCGGTCAGCCGGCGCATCATGCCGACCATGTCGTGACTGGTCGGCCCGACCGGCTTGTCGAGGTTAATGACCCCGAGCATCGGCCCGATCGAGCTCACGCTCGCACTCGTCGAGCAGCAGGGTGCGCGCCTCCGCCAGCGGCGCGTCGATCGAGCAGCCTGCCGCCCGCGCGTGTCCCCCGCCACCGAAGGCCGAGGTGATCGCGACCGCATCGGCGCGGGCGGAGGTCCGAACGCTCACCCGGACGTGCGTGGCATCGACCTCCTTGAGCAGGACGGTGATGTCGGCCGCCTTGGTGGAGGCCAGCAGGTCGATGAATCCCTCCGAGGCCACCGCGTCCGAGCCGGTCTCGGCGAGCATGGCGACCGTCATCGAGGCATGCACGATCCTTCCGTCCCGCCGCTGGTCCATGCCCGCCATGATCCGTCCCCAGAGGGCGAGCGTGCTGAACGGCTTGTCGGCATAGATCGAGCGATGGATGGCCGAGAGGGGCGCGCCGGCGGCCACCAGGTCGGCTGCGACGCGCAGCGTGCGCGGGGTCGCGTTGGGATGCGAGAAGGTATGCGTGTCCTGGACGAGGCCCGCGGTGAGCACGGTCGCCATCTCGGTGTCGATCTCGACGCCGAGGTCCGGGATGAGGAGCGCCATCATCTCGCAGGTGGCAGCCGCCTCGGCGTCGATCCACGCGGCGACCGCCGCGCTGCCGTCGTTCGAGACGTGGTGATCGATGTTGGCGACACGCGCGCGCGCCAGCCAGTCGGCGCACTCCGTCGCGAAGGCGCCCGTTCGAGACAGCGGGCCGTCCAGGACGACCGCCAGGTCCGGTTCAAGCTGCGGCCGCGTCCGGACGTCGCGGGCGCCGGGAAGGTCGAGGAGCGACGGCGGCACCGGATCCGCAGCGACCACTTCCGCCTGCTTGCCGAGCCGCTCGACCGCCATGCGCAGGGCCATCGCCGATCCGAGCGTATCGGCGTCGGGGTTCTCGTGGCAGATGGCCGTGACGCGCGACGCGTCGCGGATGGCCGCGACCACCGACTCGCGGCTCACGAGCGCCCCTCGTCCTCGAGCTCGCGCAGGAGCCGCAGGACGCGGTCCCCCGCCTCGATCGAGTCGTCGTGGCGAATGAGCAGCTGCGGGATGTGCCGCACCGTGAGCCGGCTGCCGAGCTGCCTGCGCAACCAGGGCGCCGCATCGGTCAGCGCCTTCATGGTTGCCTCGCGCTCCTCGTCGGTCCCCATGATGCTGACCCAGACCTTCGCCGTGCCCAGGTCACGCGCCGTTTCCACGCGCGTGATGGTGGCGAACCCGACGCGCGGGTCCTTCATCTCGCGGTGGAGCAGCTCAGCGAGCTCGGATCGGATCTGGCTGTCGAGCCGATCCGTACGCTGGCTCATCGGCTAGGCCTGCTCGATCACCATCTGGTAGCACTCGATGACGTCGCCCTCGGCGATGTCATCGGCGTCGAGGCCGATGCCGCACTCGAAGCCCGTGGCGACCTCGCGCACGTCGTCCTTGAACCGCTTGAGGGACGTGATCCGGGTGTCGGCCAGGAGCTCGCCGGCTCGGAAGAGGCGTGCCTGGCCACCGCGCACGATGCGTCCGTCGGTCACGTACGACCCCGCCACGTTGCCCGCCCGCCCGGCCTTGATCACCATCCGCACCTCCGCGTGCCCCTCCACCTGCTCGATGAGCTTCGGCGCGAGCAGCCCCTTCAGTGCCTGGCCGATGTCGTCGGTCAGCTTGTAGATCACGTCGTAGATGCGGACGTCGACGCCGGTGGCGTCCACGGAGCGCTGGGCGCCCGCGTCGAGCTTCGTGTTGAAGCCGATGACGACGGCCTCGGAGGCCGACGCGAGGTTGATGTCGCTCTCGTTGATGTCTCCGGCGCCCTCGCGCAGGATGTTGATGCGCACCTCGTCCGTGTTGAGGCGCTCGACGGAGTGCCGGATGGCACCGAGCGAGCCCTGCACGTCGGTCTTGAGCACGACGCGCAGCTCGGCGACCTCGCTGTCCTTGATCTGGGCGCTGATATCCTCGAGGCTGCTCACCTTCTGGCCGTCGGCACCCGCCGCCGCGCGGTCCGCGGCCTCGGCAGCGTCACGGGCGGTCTTCTCATCCGCCACGACTCGCAGGATGTCGCCGGCCTCGGGAAGGCCCTGGAGGCCGATGATCTCGACGGCCGACGCCGGCTCGGCCTGCTTGACGCGCTTGCCGGCCGCGTTGTTGAGTGCCCGAATCCGGCCGGACGTACGACCGACCGATACCACGTCGCCCACCTTCAGCGTGCCGGTCTGCACGAGCACGGTCGCCACGTTGCCGCGCCCCTTGTCGACCTTCGACTCGACGATGGTGCCGATCGCCTCGCGATCCGGGTTGGCCTTGAGGTCCTGGAGATCGGCGACGAGGAGGACCATCTCCATCAGGTCGTCGATGCCGGTTCGCTGCTTGGCGCTGACCGCCACCGCGATCACGTCGCCGCCGTACTCCTCGATGAGCACCTTGTTGTCGGCCAGCTCCTGCTTGACGCGGTCGGGATTGGCGTCGGGCTTGTCCACCTTGTTGATGGCCACGATCATCGGCACCCGGGCGGCGCGGACGTGGTCGATCGCCTCTTTCGTTTGCGGCATGACGCCGTCGTCGGCGGCGACCACGATGATCGCGATGTCCGTCACCTGCGCACCGCGCGCACGCATCGCGGTGAATGCCTCGTGGCCGGGCGTGTCGAGGAAGACGATCCGCTTGTCGTTGTGGACGATCTCGCTGGCACCGATGTGCTGCGTGATGCCGCCGCTCTCGCCGGAGGCGACCTTCGTCTCGCGGATCGCGTCGAGCAGGCTCGTCTTGCCGTGGTCCACGTGGCCCAGGATCGTGACCACCGGCGCACGCGGCTTCAGCGAAGCCGGATCATCGACGATGTCTTCAGCTTCGATTGCGGCCGGAGCGACGGCTGCTTCCGGCGCTGCCTGTTCTTCAGGGTCGAAGCCGAGCTCCACGGCGATAATG
>DASVEH010000303.1:0-2456 GCA_036380655.1 Candidatus Limnocylindria bacterium
GGCCGGCGTCGCGCTGGCTTGACGGACTCTTGGGCCGGGCCTAGCGTGCGGCGTACAGTTGAAGAGCCGCGGATGACGCCATCCGCCGGGAAACGCGTCTTTCCCTGATCAGCGACGCGAGGTGGAGACTGCTGGCACAAACCGGTGGTCTCCGTTCGTTTCCGTGGAGGCCCCATGCCGTCAACGACGAGACCGATCCTGCGCTGGAGTGCCGCGATCTGCGTCGCTGCGGGCATCGCCGGGCTGCTCGCTCCGAATGCCGCTCGGGCCGGCGCGGGCGACGTGCACCTGCTCAAGGTGGACGACATCATCAACCCGATCTCGGTCCGGTATCTCGAGCGCGGGATCAACGATGCGGTGGAACAGGGCGCAGCCGTCGTCCTCATCGAGCTGAGCACCCCGGGCGGGCTGCTCGAGGCGACCCAGGATCTGACCGGCACGATGTTGAGTGCCGCGGTGCCCGTGATCGTCTATGTCACTCCGCCCGGCACGCACGCGGCCTCGGCGGGCGTCTTCATCACGATGGCCGGCCACGTCGCCGCCATGGCGCCCAGCACCCGGATCGGGGCGGCGACCCCGGTCAGCGGCGACGGAACCGAGATTCCCGAGGACCTGGCGCGGAAGATCATCAACGACACCGCCGAGTACGCGCGCAGTATCGCCGAGGCGAGGGACAGGAATGCCGACTGGGCCGAGGACGCCGTACGCGACGCGGACGTCGTCGGCGCCGCAGAGGCCGTCGAGATCGGCGCGGTCGACCTGGTCGCCGAGGACCGTCAGGCGCTGCTCGACGAGATCGACGGGCGCGCGGTCACGGTGGCCGGCTCGGAGCGGACGCTGGACACGGCGGATGCTGCTGTCGTCGAGCTCCCGATGTCGCCGTTCGAGGATCTCCTCATGGCGGTCAGCGACCCCAACATCGCCGTGATCCTGCTCAGTCTCGGGTCACTCGGCATCTACTTCGAGCTGAGCGCACCCGGCTCATTCTTCCCGGGCATCCTGGGCGCGATTGCGATCATTCTCGGCCTCTTCAGCCTCGGCAGTCTGCCGATCAACTACGCCGGCCTCGCGCTGCTGGTGCTCGGCCTGGCCCTCATGGGCGCCGAGATCTGGGTGGCGTCGGGCGGCGTGCTGGGCATCGGCGGCGCAATCGCCTTCCTGCTCGGCGGGCTGTTGCTGATCGACGATACGCAGGCCCCATTCCTCGAGGTGAGCCGGCCACTCATCTACGGGATCACGCTGGCGCTGCTGCTCTTCAGCATCGTCGCGCTGCGTGCGGTCGCGCGCTCCCGGCGCCGAGCGGTCGCGATCGGCGGCGACGACATGGTCGGCCTGACCGCCATCATGCGTGGGCAAGCATCGGTCTACGTGGAGGGGGAGCTGTGGAGCGCCAGAACGGCTGATGGCTCTTCGCTGCCGGGGGAGGGCGAGGTGCGCGTCGTGGGACGCGACGAGATGACATTGATCGTCGAGCCGCTCACTCGAGCCGGTGAGGCGCAAGCCAACGAGAAGGAGTCGTGATCGTGCCAGACGAGCTGATCGGGTTGCTCCCGGTGCTGGCGATCGCCGCCGCGGTGATCTTCAGCTTGGTGGGGGCAGCGGTAAAGGTGGTTCAGGAGTACGAGCGCGGAGTCATTTTCCGCCTCGGTCGGCTGGTCGGAGCGAAGGGCCCCGGGCTCTTTCTCATCATCCCGTTCATCGATCGGATGGTGAAGATCGACCTGCGCACGGTGACGCTCGACATCCCCAGCCAGGAGGCCATCACGCGCGACAACGTCACGGTGCGGGTCAACGCGGTGTGCTACTTCCGCGTCGTCGATCCTGAGGCGGCGGTCGTCCGAGTCGAGAACTTCCTCGTGGCGACGCTCCAGATCGCGCAGACCACGATGCGCTCCGTTCTCGGGCAATCGGAGCTCGACGAGCTGCTGAGCAAGCGCGAGGAGATCAATGCGCGGCTGCAGCAGATCATCGACGAGCAGACCGCACCGTGGGGCATCAAGGTGAGCGTGGTCGAAGTCAAGGACGTCGAGCTCCCCCAGGAAATGAAGCGGGCCATGGCGCGTCAGGCGGAGGCCGAGCGCGACAAGCGCGCCAAGGTGATTCACGCGGAGGGCGAATTCCTCGCCGCGCAGCAGCTCTCGGAGGCGGCGAACATCATCAGCGCAGCACCCTCCGCGCTCCAGCTGCGGTATCTGCAGACCCTCTCGGACATCAGCTCGGATCAGAGCCGCACGATCATCTTCCCGCTGCCGATGGACCTCATCAGCGCATTCGTCGGGACTCGCGGAGGGGAGAGCGGCGCGGCGGGCGTGAAGCCGGTCATTCCGCCGAAGGCGGACCCGATGGAGGGCTGAGGCGGTGGCCGACGGCCGTTGAGCTATCCCCGCTGGCGGGCCCGAGCGACGACCACCAGCCCGCCGAGGACAGTCGCGGCACCGAGCACGATCCAGGTGCGA
>DASVEH010000304.1:0-7020 GCA_036380655.1 Candidatus Limnocylindria bacterium
GACGGCGCTCGGAGCGCTCGCTGGGCACAGTTGGGGGTACAGCCTCTCTGGCGGGATCGTTTTTGGGCTCGCGATCTCGGTGGCGAGCACGGTGGTGCTGATCCGGGTGCTCTCGGATCAGCGCGACCTTCGCCAGTGTCAGGCCGAGCGCCGCGAGCACGTCCCATAGTTGCAGCGACGAGGCGGCGGCTCCGGCCGTGTCGTCGGTCGCGATGTTGAGGAGCGCGCCGACGGGCGGCAGCAGCACCAGCGCCAGCACCATGGCGATGTCTTCGACGATGAGCCAGCCGACCGCGATGCGGCCGCGCTCCGTTTCGATCAGCCGGCGCTCCTGCATCGCGCGCAACAGCACCACCGTGCTCGCGACTGACAGCGCGAGGCCGAAGACGAAACCCGCGCCCCAGGTCCAGCCGAGCATCCACGCGAGCGCCATGCCGAGCCCGGTAGCGGTCGCGATCTGCACCACTGCGCCGGGGATCGCGATCGCGCGCACCGAGAGCAGGTCTTTGAGCGAAAAGTGCAGGCCCACGCCGAACATCAGCAGGATCACGCCGATCTCGGCGAGTTGGTCGGCCAGATCTTGATCGGCCACGAAACCGGGCGTGAAAGGCCCGACTACCATGCCCGCCGCGATGTAGCCGAGCATCGGCGGCATCCGGAGCCGGTGCGCCAGGGCACCGAGGACGAGGGCGGCGCCGAGCGCGACGAGCAGGGTCAGCCCGAGACCGGTCATGGCGTGAACCGGCTGTCGGCGGCGCGGGGCGTCGTCGGCGGCATGGGCGGTGATCATACCGGTCCGCCGTCGATCATCCGGTAGACTGCCTCCGTCGTCCGCCGGATGAGGCGGACCGGGTCCGGCGCCGGGCCCGTATCGACGGCGCCACAGGTGGAGGCTGCGCAATGCGTGGCCTCCTGTCATGTTCGGAGCACCTTCGATGACGCCCTCCCCGACACCGGAATCGATCACCCAGCAGACCTCCATCGCCGAGGCCGATCTGATCCTGCGCATGGAGCCGGTGGTGGTGCCCGCCTCGGCCAGCCTTCGGGAGGTGGCCGAGCTGGCGGTCGAGAATCCCGGCTGCCGTGTCATCGCGGTGGTCGATGCCGGCGGGCGGCTTGTCGGCGTGCTGCCGGTGCGGGCGCTGGTCAACGACGTGTTCCTGAAGATCGTGCCGGAGGAGTTCCTCGGCGAGATCACCGACCTCGAGGGCGCGCTGAAGTACGCCGAGCACGTCGGTGCTCGCACGGCCAGGGACGTCATGGTCGAGCCGGTGAGCGTCCATCCCGACGAGACGGTGCGCACTGCGTTCCAGCGGATGCACGAGAGCAAGCTCAACGGCCTCCCGATCACCGGTCGTGACGAGAAGGTGATCGGCTACGTCGATCAGCTCGAGCTGCTCATCGTGTGGGTCCGCGCCAGCGGCCGGCGCGCCCTGCTGGAACCCCGCGGGTGACCCTCCAGGCCGTCGCCGGCCTCGCCATCTTCGGGATCACCTACCTGCTCATCGCCACCGAGCGGATGCACAAGACGCTCGCCGCCATGGCGGGCGGCGTGGCGATGGTGCTGCTCGGGATCGTCAGCCAGGAGCAGGCCTTCGAGGAGATCGACTTCAACGTCATCTTCCTGCTGGCGGGCATGATGATCCTGGCAGGCATCATCCGGAAGACCGGCGTCTTCGGCTGGATCGCCGTCCGCGCCGCTCGATTCGCCGGCGGCGACCCGTACCGGATCCTGGTGGTGCTCAGCGTCATCACCGCAGTCGCATCGGCCTTTCTCGACAACGTCACGACGGTCGTGCTGGTCGGGCCGATCACCTTGTTCCTGGCCGCGCGGCTCGGCATGAACCCCTTCCCGTTCCTGATGAGCGAAATCCTTGCCTCGAACATCGGGGGCGCCTCCACGCTCATCGGCGACCCGCCGAACATTCTCATCGGAAGCGCCGCCGGCCTCGATTTCACCGCCTTCCTGCTCAACATGGCGCCGCTGTCGGTCGTGCTCCTTGCGGTCTACCTCGTCGCCGCGCGCTGGCTGTTCCGCGACTTCCTGCATGCCGATCCCGAGCTGCGCGCCGGCCTCCTCGAGATCAACGAGCGCGAGATGATCACGCATCCCACGCTGCTGCGTCGCTCGCTGGCGGTGCTCGCCCTGACCCTCGTGGGCTTTTTGCTCCACGGACCACTCGGCCTCGAGCCGGCGACCATCGCGCTGGCCGGGGCTGTCGTGCTGATGGTGATTGCTCGGGAGAGCCCGGACGAGATCCTGCGCGATGTCGAGTGGCCGACGCTCTTCTTCTTCATCGGC
The DNA here is from genome assembly GCA_036380655.1 of Candidatus Limnocylindria bacterium. GTDB lineage: Bacteria > Chloroflexota > Limnocylindria > QHBO01 > QHBO01 > JACDBZ01. Next base: position 2,303 of record DASVEH010000304.1, read on the forward strand.
CTCTTCATGCTCATCGCCGGGGTGATCGAGATCGGCCTGATCGAGGTTGTGGCCGATGCGATCGTGGGCATCACCGGCGGCGCTCTGGCCGGCACCTCGGTGCTCGTGCTCTGGCTCTCGGCGATCCTGTCCGGCATCATCGACAACATCCCGTACACGGCGACCATGATCCCGGTGGTCGAGCAGCTGGCCGAGGGTCACGAAAGCGACGCGCTGTGGTGGGCGCTGGCCATCGGCGCGGACCTTGGCGGCAATGCGACCATCATCGGCGCCAGCGCCAACGTCATCCTTGCCGGCATGGCCGAGCGCGAGGGGCACCCGATCACGTTCGGCCAGTTCCTGCGCTACGGTCTGCCGGTTACGCTCGGCACCATGGTCATTGCCACCGCGTACCTGTGGCTCCGCTACCTGGTCTGACCCGTGAACCACGTCGCCGAAGTCCTGGGTCAGCTCTTCGTCCTGCTGCTCGCCGCCAAGATCGGCGATGAGATCTTCAAACGCATCGGGCAGCCGCCGGTCATCGGCGAGATCCTGGCCGGCGTGGTGGTCGGGCCCGCGCTTCTCGGCTGGTACGAGGTCAATGCCGAGACTCAGTTGTTCGCCGAGATTGGCGTCGTCCTGCTGCTCTTCCAGGTGGGGCTCGAGACGCGGCTTCATGACCTCGTGCGGGTCGGGCCGACGGCCCTGGCGGTCGGCGCCCTGGGCGTCGTGCTGCCCTTCGCCGGGGGCTTCCTGCTGGCCGAGATTCTCGGCTCGGAGATCGGGGTGGCCGTGTTCCTGGCAGCGGCGCTGACCGCCACCAGCGTGGGGATCACGTCGGGCGTCCTGCGCGATCTCGGAGCGCTCGGGACGCTGAGCGGGCGGGTCATCCTCGGCGCGGCCGTCATCGACGACGTGCTGGCCATGCTGATTCTGGCGTTCGCGAGCGGGCTGGCCGCCGGGAGCGTGGAGCTCGAGCGCCTCGGCGTGCTCGTCCTGGTCGCCGTCCTGTTCATCGCGCTCGTGCTGATCGGCGGGACGCGAATCCTGCGCCGGCGGCGGTCGCTGCTGACCGACCCGGAGTTCGCCGAGACCCCGTTCCTACCGGGAATGATCATCATGCTCGGCCTGGCGGCCCTCGCCTCGCAGATCGGCCTGGCCGCCATCATCGGTGCGTTCCTGGCCGGGATGGTGGTCGGGGAGTCGAGCGAGCGGCACGCCCTCGAATCCGAGGTCGCGCCGGTGGGCGCGTTCTTCACGCCGTTCTTCTTCGGCTTCATCGGCGCGCAGGTGGATCTCGGCGGGCTGGCCGATCTAGGCACGCTGGCGCTGGTGGCCGTCGTCACCCTCGTCGCGATCGTCACCAAGTTCGTGGGCGCCTTCGTCGGCGCCATCCGGCTGGGCCGAGCCCGCGCCACCCTAATCGGCTGGGGAATGGTCCCCCGTGGCGAGGTGGGCATCGTGGTCGCCGGGCTGGGCCTCCAGGTCGGCGCGATCGATGCTCGGCTCTATACCGTGGTCGTGGCGATGGCGATCCTCACCACCCTGATCGTGCCGCCCTTCCTGCCGGCCCTCGTGCGTCGGGTGGCGGTCGGCGTCGCGGGCGATGCGGAGGATGGCCCGGCAGCGGGGATCGAGGACGATGACGGTCTCGTCGAATCCATCCCGCACGGCGGACGGCACGACGATCATCACGAATCCGGGTAGAGGAAAGGCCCCTCCCCGACGAATCGGAGAGGGGCCTCAGCGTGGTCCGGATCGGTCTATTCGCCTCCCGGCGTGACCTCGACGGTGCCCTTCTGGAAGTCGTCACCGGTGGTGTCGCCCTCGATGCCATCGAGCGCTGCCTGCGCCAGATCGGTTCGGAAGGCGTCATCGGACGGCTCCTCGGTGAGGATCTCCGAATCCAGGCTGATCTGGACCGTTTGATCCCAGAGCTCCTCATCCAGGATGCCGATGCCATCGGGCGACGGCCAGATCAGCGCGTTGATCTCGTTCATCATCCAGTGCTGGTGGCCCTCGCCGAGGATGGTGCCCTGGTCGAGAACGATCTCCACGCACTCGTCGGGGTTGTCCCGGCAGTGCATCCAGCCTTCGAATGAGGCCCGCAGGAAGCAGGTCGCGATCTGCTCGTTGGAGACGCCGTTGGTCTCGTCGGCGAGCCAGGACTCACGAGCCATGATGTGGTCCTGGAGCATCGCGGTCCCGACCTCGTTGAAGTCGATGATGTTCAGGTCCTCGAGCTGATACAGCTCGCCGGTGTCGGGGTTCTCCGACTCCAGCACCTGGGCCAGCTCGTTGTAGGTCATCGCCTCGGCGGCATCGATGTCGCCGTTCAGGAAGGCGACCATGTCGAAGTTCTGGGTGACCTGCTCGAAGTCGACTCCGGGCTCGAGCCCGGCCTGCCGCGCGGCGGCCACCACCTCGAACTCGTTGCCGAAGCCCCACGCGCCGACCTTCCTGCCGGCCCAATCCTCGGGCGATTCGATGCCGCTGTCAGCGAAGCTGACCTCGACGGTGCCCGAGCGCTGGAAGACCTGGGCGATGTTGACGAGATCCGCCCCCTCCTCCCGAGCCACGAGCACCTTGGGCACCCACGCCTCACCGAACTCGGGGCCGCTGGGATCGGCCACGACCTGCTGCGGCGCGATGTCGGGTCCGCCGTCGAGCAGGGTGACGTCGAGCCCGGCATCCTCGTAGAAGCCGAGGTCCTTGGCCGCGAAGTAGCCGGCGAACTGGGCCTGCGGGACCCACTGCAGCTGGAAGTCGACGGCGACCGGTCCGCCCAGGGCTTCGTTGCCACAGTCGCCCGCGGTTGCGGGTTCGGAGGCTGCCGGCTCCGACCCGGCCGGCTCGGACGCCGCCGGTTCGGAGGCTTCCGGGGTCGGTGTCGTATCACCGCTGCCGCCGGTCCCGCAGGCCGCGAGCACCAGCCCGATGGCCATGATCATGGTGAAGATGCGCCAGGAATGCTTCATGTCCCTCCGTCCTCCTCGTTGTCGAATCTGTTGTCGGTCACCGGCCGGCCCGTTCGTGCCGGCGATTCGGTCAGGATTGCCCCCGCATCGATGCGTGCCATGGCATCGCGGCCCGCTCGATGCCGATGATGATGAGATAGAACCCGATGCCGAGCGCCGCGGCGACGATGATGGCGCTCCACGCCTGCGCGAAGCGCAGGAAGGATGCACTCTCGACGATGATGCGGCCCAATGCAACCGTTGCGCCGCCGAAGTACTCGCCGACGATCGCCCCGATCAGGCTGAGCGTCGCACCGACCTTGATGGCCGTGAAGAAGTAGGGAAGCGCGTTCGGGATGCGCACGCGCGTCAGGATCTCGCGCTCCGATGCCGCATAGCTTCGCATCAGCTCCAGGCTCGCCGCGTCGGCGCTCGTCAGCCCTCTGACCGTGTTGATCATCACCGGGAAGAAGACGAGCATCGCCACGATCATCATCTTGCTCACCGGGCTCGTCACTCCGAACCAGGCATTCATGATCGGCGCGAATGCGATGATCGGGATGGCGTTGGCCGCAATGGCGAACGGCATCAGCGCGCCGCGCGCGAGTGCGAAGCGGGCCGTCGCGAACGCCACGGCCAGACCGCCGGCCAGCCCGATGGCGAAGCCACCGACCGCCTCGATCAAGGTCGTGGCGCCGGCCTGCAGGAGCAGCTCGCGGTGCGTGACCAGCGCAGCCGCGATGTCGGATGGCGGCGGAAGCAGGAATCGCTGGATCTGGAGCGCTCGGACGGCAAGCTCCCAGAGGAGGATGCCGCCGATGAATACGGCGACGGCCGGCGCGTAGTAGCGCACGTATCTCATCAGGGTATCGGCTCCATGACGCTCTCCTCGACCTCGTCAGTCCTGGGCCCGTGGCCCAGCTTCAGGCTCTCCCGTACGTCGGTGATGAGCTCGAAGTAGCGGTCCGATTCGCGGGTCGCGTCGGATCGCGGCCGGGGCAGGTCGACGTCGATGATTTTCGTGATCCGGCCGGGGCGGGCGCTCATCACGACGATGCGAGACGAGAGAAAGACCGCTTCCGGGATGGAGTGGGTGACGAAGACGATGGTTGTGCCCGTCTGCTCCCAGATGCGGAGGAGCTCCGTGTTCATCCGCTCGCGGGTCATCTCGTCGAGAGCACCGAACGGCTCATCCATCAGGAGCAGGTGCGGCTCAAAGGCGAGCGCGCGGGCGATGGCGGCTCGCTGCTGCATGCCGCCGGACAGCTGCCATGGGTGGTGGCGCGCGAAGTCCGAGAGCTCGACAAGGGCCAGCATGTCGGCAATCCGCTCTGCGCGCCGGGCCTTCGGCATGTCGATGATCTCGAGCGGTAGGCCCACGTTGGCCTCGATCGTCCGCCAGTCGAAGAGCACCGGCGCCTGGAACACCATGCCGTAGTCGCGATCAGTCCGCGCGCGAGCCGCCGGCTTGCCATTCACCTCGATCGTGCCGGCTGTCGGGCGTGTCAGGTCTCCGATCACGCGCAGCAGCGTGCTCTTCCCACACCCCGATGGGCCGATGAGGCTCAGGAACTCGCCTGGCTGAATGGTCAGGCTGATGTCGGACAGCGCCACCGTCTCTGACCCCGCGTTGCCGAACGTCTTGCCGAGATCGCGGATGGCGACGACTGGCTTGGGCTCGGTCACGCCTCCACCTCTCTCTGCCGATTTCGCAGCGTGACCATCTCGGCGATGCGGACGAGCCCGAAGAACGCGATCCCCAGAGCGGCACACACGAAGGCC
>DASVEH010000305.1:0-7000 GCA_036380655.1 Candidatus Limnocylindria bacterium
AGATGCCGATCGTCGTGTTCGACATGACGGTCCCCGGCAACATCACCCGGGCGATCGCGGGCGAGCGAATCGGCACGCTGATCTCAGGAGAGTGACCGGATGACGCACGAGGCGCTGATCGCGATCGAACCCAAGATGCAGCGGGCCATCGAGGCCATGGAACGTGACTTCTCGGGGATCCGCACCGGCCGGGCTTCCACGGCGCTGGTGGAGCGGATCACGGTCGACTACTACGGGACCCAGACGCCGCTGAACCAGGTCGCGGGCATCAGCACGCCGGACGCGCACCTGATCGTCATCCAGCCGTGGGACCGATCGGTCCTGTCGGCGATCGAGAAGGCGATCACGAAGAGCGACATCGGGATCACCCCGAATGTCGACGGCACGGTCGTGCGCCTGAACGTGCCGCCGCTCACCGAGGATCGGCGCAAGGAGATGGTCAAGCAGGTACGACGACGCACCGAGGAGGCGCGCGTCGAGGTCCGCAACCATCGCCGCGAGGTGGCGGATCTTCTCAAGAAGGGGCTCCGTGACGGAGACCTGTCCGAGGACGAGGAGCGGCGCGAGCTCGATGCGCTGCAGAAGCTGACCGATCGGCACATCGAGGCGATCGACGCCCGCGCCGAGCGCAAGGAAGCCGAGATCCTGGAGGTCTGACCGGTGCCGGACGAAGTCCGACCCCGGCACGTCGCGATCATCGCCGACGGAAACCGCCGCTGGGCGCGCGAGCGCGGGCTGCCCGTGCTGGCCGGCCACATCCAGGGGATCGAGGCGATTCGCCCGGTCCTGCGGCGCGCCCGCGATCGGGGCGTCGAGACCCTCTCGGTCTACACGTTCAGCACCGAGAACTGGAGCCGGCCGGAGGACGAGGTGTCGGGCCTGTTCGGGCTCATCGATGGAGCGGTCCGGCAATACACCGATGAGCTCATCACCGAGGGGGTCCGCGTACGTGTCATCGGCCGCCTGCACGAGGCGCCCTCGGACGTGCAGCGCTCGATCCGATCGGCAGAGGAGCGAACCGGGCACGGCACGAGGATGACGCTCAACATCTGCTTCAACTACTCCGGTCGCGCCGAGATCGTCGATGCCGCACGGGCGCTGCTGGCGGCACGGGCCGATCCGAACCAGATCGACGAACCCCACTTCGCCGAGCACCTCTACACCTCGGGCCAGCCCGACGTGGACCTGATCGTCCGGACCGGTGGCGACCAGCGGACGAGCAACTTCCTGCTCTGGCAGGCCGCCTATGCCGAGCTCGTCTTCTCCGCCAAGTACTGGCCGGACTTCACCGAGGAGGACTTCGACGCGGCGCTGGCCGAGTACGTCCGCCGCGACCGGCGATTCGGAGGGTAGCGGTGCTCAGAACGCGGACCGTCACGGCCGCCGTGCTCGCGCCGATCATCCTTGCCATCGTGCTCCTCGGCGAGCCATGGCTCTCCCTGCTCGTCGGCGTCGCCGCCTTCCTCGCCCTGGTCGAACTCGTCGGAATGCTCGATGCGGCCGGCCACCAGCCACCCCAGGTCCTCACCATCATCAGCGGCATGGCCCTCGTCGCCGCCGGCCTGGTGACGACCAACAGCGACAGCGTGGGCGGAGCGGTGGCAACCCTCGTCACGGCGCTCGACCCGCCCGGACTGGTCGGCGCCACTACGGTGGCCGCCGTGCTGCTGCTGGCCGCCGTGGGGTTCACCCGGGCCGACCCGCGCGCCGGGTTCATGACGTGGGCGGTCACCTCGTTCGGGGTCGCCTACGTCGGGCTGCTGCTGCCGGCCATCGTGCTGGTGGCGCACCTCGCGCCCCCGGGTGGCTCGGCGGGCACTCCCGTGGGCGTGCTCGGCATCGGCTCGGGCGCGGCCTGGACGCTGATGCTCGTGCTGGTCGTCTGGGGCTATGACACCGGCGCCTACCTCACGGGACGCCGGCTGGGGAGGCGGCGCCTGCTCGATCACATCAGCCCGTCGAAGACGGTGGAGGGTCTCGCCGGGGGGCTGATCGTTGCCACCCTGGCCGCCGGGATCGGCGCCGCCCTCGTCGGTCTCGAGCCGTGGCATCCCCTCATCATCGGCCCGCTCGTCGGTCTGGCGGCCCAGGCGGGGGATCTTGCCGAGTCGATGCTCAAGCGCGCGGCCGGTCGCAAGGAATCGGGCTTCCTGGTGCCGGGCCATGGGGGCATCCTCGACCGGCTCGACTCCTTCCTGTTCGCGGCACCCGTGCTGGCCGGGTATGCGCTGCTGGCCGCCGGGCGCGTGACGTGACCGGCGTCGCCGTTCTCGGCTCGACCGGGTCGATCGGCCGCCAGGCCCTCGAGGTCATCGCGGCCCTGCCCGACCGCTTCGAGGTCCGCGCCCTGGCCAGTGCGAGCGGAGGAGACGCGCTGTCGCGCCAGCTCGGCGAGTTTCCGGCTGCGCGCTGGTGGTGCGCCGACGTTGAGCAGCGCCGGCTGGCTCCGGAGCGCTGGGCGGGCGATGGCCTGGCCGAGCTCGCCACCATGGAGGACGTCGAGATCGTCGTGGTGGCCACCACCGGCATGGCGGCCCTTCCTGCCGTGATCGCCGCGCTGCGCTCCGGGCGTCGCGTGGGGCTTGCCAACAAGGAGACCTTGATCACCGGCGGACATCTCGTCACAGCGCTCCTCGACGAGCTCGGCGGTGACCCGCTCGAACGGCTTCGACCCATCGACAGCGAGCACTCGGCGATCTGGCAGTGCCTGGTGGGGGAACGGATGACCGAGGTCGAGCGTCTCGTGCTCACCGCCAGTGGCGGTCCGTTCCGTGGCAGGGCGGCGGCCGCGCTCGCTTCCGTCACCCCAGAGGAGGCGCTGGCACACCCGACCTGGCGGATGGGGCCGAAGATCACCATCGACTCGGCCACCCTCGTCAACAAGGCGTTCGAGGTCATCGAGGCCAAATGGCTGTATCGGTTCCCGTACTCTAAGATCGAAGCCGTGATCCATCCCCAGAGCGTCGTGCACTCGCTCGTGGAGTTCGCCGACGGCTCGTACAAGGCCCAGCTCGGCCTCCCCGACATGCGCCTCCCGATCCAGTACGCACTCACCTTCCCAGACCGGCTGCCGTCGCCGGCGAAGCGCAGCACCCCGTCGGAGTGGGGCTCGCTTGCCTTCGAGCCGCTCGCCGAGGGCGCGTATCCGGCCTACGACGCCGTCCGCTCGGCCGCCGATGCCGGCGGGAATCGCGGCACCATCCTGAACGCGGCCGACGAGATCGCAGTCGAGGCGTTCCTGGACGGACGGATCGCATTTCCGCGCATCGCGGCCACCATCGCCGAGGCGGTGGAGCGCTGGGGCACGGCGGATGAGCCGACGGTCGACGCGATCGCCGAGCTGGATGCGGAGATCCGCGCCGATCTGCGCTCTCGCCTGCTGCCGGGCGCGGTGGCCTGATGGAGACCATCGGCACCATCGCCGCCTTCCTGGGTGTGCTGATCGTCCTGGTCCTCGTCCACGAGCTCGGCCACTTCGTGGTCGCCAAGCGGGCCGGGATCACCGTGGAGGAGTTCGGGATCGGCTTTCCGCCACGCATCACGTCGGTGACGTGGCGGGGCACCCGCTACAGCCTCAACTGGATCCCGCTGGGCGGCTTCGTGAAGATGCTCGGCGAGGACGGGGACGTCGAGCTGCGCCGCCTGCGCGAGCAGGGACTTACCGCCGACCAGATCGAGCACGCCATGGCCGGTGCGTTCAACCGCAAGCCGATCGGAATCCGGGTCGCGGTGCTCCTGGCCGGGGTGGCCATGAACTTCGTGCTCGCCGCAGGGCTCTTCGCCGGAGCCCTGAGCCTGCCGGCGCTCATCGGGCACGGGCCGTTGACCGTCATCAGCGTCCAGGACAACAGCCCGGCCGAGGGCCGTCTGGCGGAGGACGACGTCATCCTCGCGGCGGACGGCCGGTCCTTCGAGCGATCGGCGGAACTCACGGAGTACGTTGCCGGCCGCGCCGGCTTCGTGGTGGACCTCACCATCCTTCGCGACGGGGAGGAGATGGAGGTGTCGCTCATCCCGCGCTCGGTGAGCCAGGAGGACCGCGCCCGCGGCATCGGGCCGGTCGGCTTCGCCTACGAGCCCGAACGCCTGGTCGAGGAGCCGTCCACCGTGACCGGGCCGTTCGATGCGATCGGCCGCGGCACCTCGGCGGCATGGACGCTGGCGATCCAGATCCCGGGTGGCCTGGCGGAGGCGGTCGGAGGGCTGCTCGGGCTCAATCCGAATGCCGGCGACGCCATGGGGCCGATCGGGATCGCCCAGGAGACCGGGCGGGTGCTCGAGGCGCCGCTCGTGAGCCAGCTCCTCTTCGTCGGCGTCCTCTCCATCAACCTGGCCGTCCTCAACGTGCTGCCCTTCCCGCCGCTCGATGGCGGACGCATCGCGGTGGTCCTCCTGGAGTCGGCGCGCCGTCGCAAGCTGCCCGCCGAGCGCGAGGCGCTCATCTACCTGACCGGCTTCGCCGTCCTCATCGCACTCGTCATCCTGATCAGCATCCAGGACATCCAGCGGCTCGTCACCGGCGCCTAGACGGCGCAGCCCTGCGGGCCCTGTCGGGGTACTTGACGGGGCGGCGCACACTTGCCGGGTCACGTCATCCCGGAGCGCTTGTGAGATGTCGAGCGACCCATCGTCCAATCAAGAGAGCCCGACCCCGGAGGTCCGCCGCCGGCGTACCGGGCCCAGCTGGTTCTGGAAGCTCGCCGGCCTGGTCGGCATCGGGCAGCCGATCGTGGACCGAGAAGCGATGTACGGCACCGATCGTCGTAACGACCCCTATCAGCACGACTTCGATCCCGACCGCCGCGACCAACCCTGAGCGGCTCGATCCGCCGCCCGCGACCGCTGGCTCGCCGATGACCTGGTAGTTGATTCGGCGCGCGCGGACCCCCGAGATCGGCACCGGCCGAGGCCGGTTCGGGTGCGGAGTGAGGGGTGATCGGGTATACTCCAGCACGGTTCGACCGACCAATCGACGAACCATAAATATTGAACTGAGTACGAGGACGTGGGTCGGTTCGCCATCCCACGTCTTTGTTTGTCCCCTGAGTGTCTCCCGAGCGCGGAGCGAGGAGCGGCCATGAATCGAGACTTCATCGGAGCACTGCTCCAGCTGAACGCCGAGAAGGGTGTGCCGCAGGAGATCCTGATCCGAACCCTGGAGCAGGCCATCGAATCGGCCTACCGGCGCAACGCCGACGCGCCCGAGAACGTGGTCGTCACCGTGAACCCCGAGACCGGTGAGATCAGCGTGGCGCGTGAGTACGAGGTGATGGCCACGACCGAGGAGGTCGAGGACCCCGAGGCGCAGATGTTCGTCGCCGACGCGCAGAAGATCGATCCTGCCACCGGCGTCGGCGCGAAGGTCCGCATCCCCGAGAACGTGACCCAGGCGCAGCTCGGCCGAATCGCGGCCCAGACGGCGGGCCAGGTCTACCGGCAGCGGCTGCGCGAGGCGCAGCGCGACGTCGTGTTCCAGCAGTACGCCGCCCGCGAGGGCGAGATCATGACCGGCACGGTGCAGCGCACGACCGAGTCGGCGGTCGTCCTCGACATGGGCAAGGACGTCGAGGCGGTCCTGGCCGTGACCGAGCAGCTGCCGAGCGAGACATATCGCATCGGGCAGCACCTCAAGGTGTACGTCATGGAGGTCCGCCGCACGACGCGCGGTCCCGTGATCGTGGCCAGCCGCACCCATCGGGGCTTCCTCCGTCGCCTGATGGAGATGGAGATCCCCGAGATCTACAACGGCACCGTCGTCATCCGCGGCATTGCGCGAGAGGCCGGCAGCCGCTCGAAGGTCGCGGTGGAGAGCCGGCAGCAGGGCGTCGACGCCAAGGGCGCCGCCGTGGGCCAGCGGGGCGCGCGGATCCAGTCGATCGTGGCCGAGCTGAATGGCGAGAAGGTCGACATCGTCCTGTGGGACGAAGACCCGGGCCGCTTCGTGGCCGAGGCCCTCAGCCCTGCCGAGGTGCTCAGCGTGCGCGTCGATGAGGAGCACAAGATCGCCAACGTCATCGTGCCCGAGAGACAGCTGAGCCTGGCCATCGGCAAGGAGGGCCAGAACGCTCGCCTCGCCGCCAAGCTGACCGGTTGGCGCATCGATATCCGCTCGGAGACCGGGGTGGCGACCGCTGCCGCCGGCGGCGAGCATGCGGACGCACCCGCGGCCGAGGAGGAGGCGCCGGCCGATGCCGAAGCGACGACCTGACCATGTTCCGACGCGGACCTGCGCCGTCTGCCGAACGTCTCACCCGAAGCGGGAGATGACGCGCGTCGTGCGCGCACCCGATCTGACCATCCACCGCGACGACACCGGCCGCGCGCCGGGGCGGGGAACCTACATCTGCCAGAACCCGGACTGCCGCGACAGCGAGCGCAGCACGGCGGCCGTGAAGCGAGCGCTCGGCGCAGAGCCCGCGCCGGGGACGCTCGAACTCGAGGGAGCACCACATGCCACCACGTAGATACCGACCACGCCGCGGGCCGCGCCCGCAGCGAAAGCGAACGGGCGGCGCCGCCGGCGCCGTCCTGACCGATGCGCAGGCGCCCGTCCGTCCGGCCGGGCCCGTCGAGCTGCCGAGCCAGGTGACCGTCAAGGACTTCGCCGAGACGCTCGGTGTCAGCTGGGCGGAGATCATCAACGTCCTGATCAAGAACGGCATCTTTGCGACGGTCAACCAGGCAATCGACTTCGACACCGCCTCGCTCGTCGCCGCCGAGCTCGGCTTCGAGGCCACCGAGGGCGGCGCCGCGGAGCGCGCGGCCGCTGCCGCCGCGAGCGAACAGGACCTCGTCGCGCCCGGCGGCCCGGGCGAGGGCGACGGCAAGCCGACGCTGTGGACCGACGACGATCCGACCAAGCTGGTGACCCGCGCTCCGATCGTGACCGTCATGGGGCACGTGGACCACGGCAAGACGAGCCTGCTCGACGCGATTCGCGAGACGAAGGTCGCATCCGGCGAGAGCGGCGGCATCACGCAGCACATCGGTGCCAGCGAGA
>DASVEH010000306.1:0-4663 GCA_036380655.1 Candidatus Limnocylindria bacterium
TCTACGGCCTCCTTTTCGTCGCCGTCGCCCAGGGAGCCCAGTTCGCCGCGCTCGCCGTCCTGCCGGCCACCGCGGTGAGCCTGATCCTGTCCTCGATCCCGGTCTGGGTGGCGATGGTGGCCATCGCGCAGGGCAGCGAGCGGCCGACGATCGAGCAGCTCGGCGGCATCGGGCTGCTGACCATCGGCGCCCTGCTCTACTTCGGCCCGTTCGAGCTGGAGCCGGGAGCGGCAGTCGGCCTCGTCGCGGCCGCAGTCTGCGTCGGGGCCGCGGCAGCATCGTCGCACTTGGGGCGGGGCCTTGCGCGAGACGTGATCGGGAGGCTCGGCGGACCGATCGGGCTGACAGCGGCGAGCATGGCGGTCGGGGCGGTTGTGCTCCTGGTGGTCGGAGTCGCGCTCGAGGGCTGGCCGAGCCCTGACCCGGTCGGCTGGCTCATCATCGCGTGGCTGGCGGTCGTGAACACGGCCTTCGCCTTCACGCTCTGGAACCACACGCTGCGCACCCTGACGGCGGTCGAATCGAGCGTCGTCAACAACACGATGACGGTCCAGATCGCTGTGCTCGCGATCGTCTTCCTCGGCGAGCGGCTCGGCCCGCTCCAGCTCATCGGCCTCTTCCTCGCCGCGACCGGTGCCGCTGTCGTCCAGCTTGCGCCCGTGCTCCGAGCTCGCTACCGCTAGCCGATATCCGTGTCGACCCTGCCGGCACCCGAGCCGGCGAATTCGGGCTCCTCGAGCGCCTCGCCGCCCACGCGCCTGGCGCCGGATCCCTCGATGATCCGACGCCGCACCCAGCCCGAAACGACATCGATGAGGATGGTCGCCACGATCACGACGAGGATGGCCAGGCCCGCCTTGTCCCAGCGGCGGTAATTGATCGTCTCCTGCACGATGGTGCCGATGCCGCCGGCACCGACGACGCCCAGGATCGCCGCGGCCCGAATGTTGATCTCGAAGCGGTAGAGCCAGAACGCGACGATCTCGGGAAGCACCTGCGGCAGCACGCCCCAGCGCTGCACCTGGAGCGGACGCCCGCCCGCCGCGCGCGCCGCCTCGACCGGCCCGGGATCGATGCCCTCGACCACCTCCGCCGTGAGCTTGCCGAGCGTTCCCACCGAGTGCAGGCCCACCGCCAGCGCACCGGCGACGGCGCCGAGGCCGGCGATCGGGATGAACACGACGATGACGAGCACCAGCTCCGGGAAGGCGCGGATGGCATTGAGGACCTGCCGCACGACGTTCGAGATGAGGCCGCTCGACACGTTCCTGGCCCCGAAGAAGCCGATCGGCAGCGACAGGGCTGCGCCGATGATGGTGCCGACCCACGCGATCCAGATCGAGTCGAGCATGCCTTCCGCCGCGGTCGGCAGGTAGGTCCAGTCGACCCCCTTCTCGAGGAACATGTTGTAGAAGATCCGGCCGATGCCGCCCGGGACGTCCGCCAGCTCGGTCCAGTCGACCTCGATCGAGAGCACGGCCCACACGACGACGGCCGCGGCCGCGAGCAACGACGCATTGCGCTTGGCGTGGGAGGGTCTGGCCGGCCGCGCCGGCATCGCCACCGCGGTCATACGAGCCGCCGGCGCAGCCGGATCGAGAAGAACTCGATCACGAACACGATGACGAACAGCTCGATGATGATCACGACCATGTTGTCGTACCGGAAGAAGGCGCGCTGCGCGTTGAGCAGCTGCCCCATGCCGCCGGCGCCGACGATGCCGATGACGGTCGATGCCCGGATGTTGAGCTCGAACGTATAGAGCGAGTAGGCGACGTAGTTCGGCAGCACCTGCGGCAGGACTGCCCAGCGCGTCGTCTGCAGCCGGTTGCCGCCGGCGGCGTGGGTGGCCTCGATCGGTCCGGGGTCGACGCCGTCGACGGTTTCCGAGAGGAGCTTGGCGACGACGCCGATGTTGAAGAAGAGGAGCGCCAGCATGCCCGCCAGCGGACCGATGCCGACCGCAGCCACGAAGATCAGGGCGTAGAGGATGTCGGGGATGGCCCGGACGATGCTCAGCAGGCTGCGATCCGCGATGTAGGCCGCCACGTTCGGCGCCGTGATGCGCGACGCCAGGAACGAGACCGGCAGCGCGACGGCACAGCCGATGAAGGCCGAGATGACCGCCATCTGGAATGTCTCGAGCATCGGCCCCAGGGTGTCGGGCAGGAACGCCCAGTTGGGCTCCAGGAACTCGGCCCAGATGTCGAGCCCGCGTCCGGCATCCTCGATCAGGTCGCCGACGTTGAGCCCGATCCCGATCTCCTCGCTCAGGCTGAGCCAGGTGATGACCAGAAAGGCCACGACCCCGATGGGCAGGGCCAGCGATCGCGGCGGCTTCGCCGGTCGGCCGGTGGGCCGAGCCTCCTGCGCCGCGGTCATGCCGGAGCGGCGGCCGGCTCGCCCAGCAGGTCGTCCGCGGTCAACGACCGGCCGTAGATGTCGCGGAAGACGTTCTCATCGGCCTCGGCCCCGGTCCCGTCGTAGACCAGCTCTCCCTGGCGCATGCCGATGATGCGCTCGCCGTAGACCCGGGCGAGGTCCAGGAAGTGGAGGTTGACGATGGTCGAGATGCCGAGCTCGCGGTTGATGCGCTGCAGGTCGCGCATGACCACATGGCTGGTGGGCGGATCGAGGCTGGCGACGGGCTCGTCGGCCAGGATGATCTTGGGGTTCTGCGCCAGGGCGCGAGCGATGCCCACGCGCTGTTGCTGGCCGCCGGACAGGTTGCTCGCCCGAACGTAGGCCTTCTCGACGATGCCGACCCGTTCGAGCGCCTGCATCGCGATCTCGATGTCCTCCGGCCGGTACCAGCCGAGCACGGAGCGCAGGGTGCCGGCGTCGTGCAGGCGGCCGAGCAGGACGTTGTTGAGCACCGAGGTGCGTTTCACCAGGTTGAACGTCTGGAAGATCATGCCGATTCGCGAGCGGATCTCGCGCAGCTCGCCGGCGCGGGCATGTCGCACGCTGACGCCGTCGATGGTGACGTCCCCGTCGCTGAGCGGCACCAGGCCGTTGATGACCCGGATCAGGGTGGACTTCCCGGCGCCCGAGAGGCCGACGATCACCACCATCTGGCCGTCGGGGATCTCGAGGGTGACGTTCTTGAGCGCGTGGACGCCGCCCGGGTAGACGACCGATGCGTTCTCGAAGCGAATCATGGTCGGGGAGATGAGAAGGGGCGGACCGTCCCGGCCCGCCCCTCGCTCGTGGTCCTCAGTCGCCTTCGACGCCGAGCTCCGCCGCAGCGTCCTCGACGATGGTGAAGGCTTCCTCGTCGGCCTCCACGAGACCGGTGATCTCGTAGATCGACTCCAGGGTCGCCTGGCCCTCTTCGGTGGCCGCGTAGTCAAGCAGCGCCTGCTTGATCTGCTCCTTCATCTCGTCCGGGAGGTCACCCGCGACGGCCCAGCCGTCGTTCGGGATCTCCGGGCCGTAGGCGAAGACGACGACATTGCTGGCGACGTCGCAGTCGGTCTCGGCCGCGCCGCGAGCGTCATCGAACGCGACGCCGACCTCGGCGTCACCCTCGCACACCGCCACCACAGAGGTGTCATGGCCACCGGCGAAGATCGGCTCGATGCCGGTTTCATAGTCGATGCCCTGGGCGTTGAGGATCGTGGCCGGGAAGATGTACCCGGATGCCGACGCCGGCTCCACGAAGCTGAACGTCGTGCCCTCCTCCAGGTTGGCAAGCGCCTCGAGCCCGACCGGGCCGGTGTCCGCCTCGGCCGTGCCGTTGCAGTTGAGCCAGCCATCCTCGGTCTCGACCGGCTCGTCCTCGCAGTACTTGTCCGGGTTGTTCGTCATGAACTGCGTGTGGTACGTGGCGCTGCCGAAGCGCTCCGACTGCAGGATGATCTCGGCGCCGGCGCGGTCGCGCGCCTGGAGCAGCGAGAACGGACCGAAGGCGCCGATCTGGGCCTGGCCCGTTTCCATGGCCGTCACGAGCGCGGTGTAGTCGGTTGACACGATGCCCTCGACCGGGATGCCGAGCTCCTCGCTCAGGGCATCGGCCACGGGCTGGATGGTCTCGACGAGCGCATCCGCCTCGCGCGAGGGCACGAAGCCGATGACGAGCTCATCGGGTGCCTCGGCGGCCTCGCTCGCGGCCGGCTGGCTCTCCGGTGCTTCGCTGGCGTCGGCGCTGGGCGATGCCCCGCCGCCGGTGCAGGCCGTCGCGAACATCACGATCGCGAACAGCACTGCAAAAAGTCGCAGGTGCTTCAATGTTCCTCCTCCATGGCCGCAGCGTGGATCGCCCGGCATTTCAGGCCGTCCTACCGTCCCCCGGCGACAGTCGCTTCCCCCGGGCAGGCCTGCGCGACCGCGCAGACCCCGAGCACCCTGGATATGTGGCGCGCCGGACAGGATTCGAACCTGCGACCTTCGGCTCCGGAGGCCGACGCTCTATCCACTGAGCTACCGGCGCGCGTGTCATCGGGACTTAGGCGAACTTTGGGCCGACCGCATGGTACATGCCCCGCTTCGAGTCGTCTCCGTCCCAACGGCCGGGCATAGACGAAGGCCCCCGCCGAAGCGGGGGCCTTCATTGCTGCCGGATTCGCTAATCGCAAGGGCATCTTTCACGCACGGTTTCCCGCACTACCCTAACCCTAACCTACCCATGGCCTTGCGACCAGTAGTGAATCGCTGTGCGAAC
>DASVEH010000307.1:0-3776 GCA_036380655.1 Candidatus Limnocylindria bacterium
CCGAGCGTGTCCACGACGAGCACACCGTCGTGGCCCAGCAGACGGCGCGCGGAGACGAGGGCGCACAGCGCATCCTCGGGACCGTCGAGATGGGCCAGCACGCCGGCCAGGATGGCGAGCGCGAACCGGTCGCCGCGCGACACTCGCCGGACGTCACCCGTCGCGAGCTCGAGCCGACCATCGTCACGAGCGGCCTTCAGCCGATCGTCTGACCCGATCCGTGCCGCCGCGCGTTCGAGCAGGGGCGGCGAGCCGTCGATGCCGACGATCCGCGTGGCGCCACCGCTCAGCAGCGAATGGAAGAGCCGGCCCGACCCGCAGCCGAGGTCGATGACCGGCCCGGGATGTCGACGCGCGATCTCGCGGTAGAACCCGAGGTCCTCGTCGATCTCGTCGTGCTCGAGGTCGTAGATTTCGGCCAGCAGCGCCGCCTCGGTCGGCTGGCCGGCCAGGATGTCGCTCAGGAGCTTCGCCTCCGGCCTCCCCCGTCGCGGCGAAGCTCCTCCCAGGCCGATGCGACCCGCTCCGGGTTCGAGACCAGCTCGACCGCCGTGGCGGCAAGCACCCGAATCGCCTTCGGCAGCATCTCGTCGCCGTCGGCGCCCCCGGCGTGCGCCGCGAACTCGCGCGAGTGGCCGGGCGTGCCATGCGGCGCGATCGCCATGAACGGGTGGATCGTCGGGACCTCGTGGCTGACGTTGGCCATGTCGGTGCTGCCGGCGTTCGGATCCACCGGATCGTCCTGTACCCCGGCATCGGCGAGATGCCGGCGCCAGATCTCGAGGAGGGTCGGGTTGTTGAGCATCGTGCGGCATCGGTTCATGGGATCGATCGCGAGCTCCACCGTGCAGCCGGTGGCGGTCGCTGCGGCCTCGGCCATCGTGCCGAAGCGCTCGATCATGGCATCCAGATCCTCGTCGACCGGCGTGCGCAGGTACCAGCGCCCGGCGGTCAGGTCGGGCACGATGTTGGGGGCAGCACCGCCGTGGGTGATGATGCCGTGCACGCGCTCGCCCGGCTTCAGGTGCTGTCGCCATTGGGCGACCATGGTGTGCAGCAGCACGATCGCGTCGAGGGCATTCTTGCCGAGCCAGGGGTCGGCGCTGGCGTGCGCGAGCGTGCCATGGAAGGTCACGCCGACCTCGATGACCGCCAGGCACATGATCTCGGCGCTGTTCGAGTCCGCGGGATGGATCTGGAGGCAGACGTCGACGTCGTCGAAGACGCCGGCGCCGATGAGGTGCACCTTGCCGTTGCCGGCCTCCTCGGCGGGGGTGCCGATGAAGCGGATCTCGCCGTCGAAGTCCTCGCCCAGCGCGGACGCCGCAGCCACCGCAGCCCCGGCGCTCGACGAGCACATGAGGTTATGCCCGCAGCCATGGCCGACCTCGGGCAGCGCGTCGTACTCGCCGGCGAGCGCGACGACCGGACCGCCGGCGCGACCGCGCCACGATGCGACGAAGGCCGTCTCAAGCCCACCGACCGGGCGGGTGATCTCTAAGCCATGGCGCTCGAGCAGCTCCGCCGTCCAGGCCGACGCCTGGCGCTCCTGGAAGGCGATCTCGGGAGTGGCGTGGACGCGATGCGACAGCTCCAGGGCCTCGGCCAGGACCTCGTCCACGGCGACCTGCAGGCGATCGGCGGGTGCGGACGTGGACATCGGTGCCTCCTTAGGTGTCGCGCCGAGCGAAGAACCACTCGATCACGGCGGCGAGGATGATGACGAAGATCGCGATCGGGACGCTGAGCGCCCCGCCGAGCTGCAGCCCGGCGATGGCGGCCAGGACGAGCCCGACCAGGATCCCGCGCCGCGAGGCGCGCGACCAGGCTCCACGATAGACGATGCGCCGCCGCGCCATGAGCTCGCCGAGGAACGCGAACGGCGTGACCAGCAGGGCGGCGCTGGTCGACGCCAGCCCGACCACGATCGCGCGGTTGCGCGCCGCATCGGCGCATGGCTGGGTGGCGGTCTCGACCGGGCAGGCCCGGGCCGCCACCGCGACGAGGACGACGGTGGCGAGGACACCGAGGAGGAGGAGAGCCGCCACGATCAGGCGGTGCCGCCCGCTCACCGCGACGCGTCGGGGCAGATCTCTCGGAACGGGCAGTAGCCGCAGCGCATCGCGCTCGGCGTCGCCTCGAAGCGGCCGGCGCGGATGCCGGTGGCCGCCTCGGTCAGCTTCTCCTGCGCGCGTTCGAGACGCTTCTCGGTCGGTGCCGCGCGACCGACGATGCCCGACTCGAGGAAGTGCAGCGCGAGCTCGTCCGGCAGCGTCCCCTGCTCGGCCTCGTGCGCCAGCGCGTAGATCGACAGCTGCAGGGAATCCTTCGCCCGCCGGTTGGCGGTGGCGAGGTCGCGCACGTCGCTCGACTTGTAGTCGGTGATCACGACGCGGCCGGCGACGTCGCGGTCGACGCGGTCGTACCGGCCGCGCAGTCGATCGCGCCCGAAAGCGACCGTGAAGTCGCGCTCGACCGCGGTCGGCCGCGCCGGATCGCGCTGCTGGTCCTCCCAGAACCGGACGACCGCCGCGTGGGCGGCTGCCCGGCGAGCCTCCTCGTGCGCGCGGGTCAGGAAGCCCACCGACTCCCAGCTGGCGTCGAGCGCGGCGTGGAGCTCCTCGAGGGTCATCGTCCCGCCCGCCAGCTGGCGACGGTGATAGGCCTGCACGGCGGCGTGCAGCGCGCGGCCGTAGACCATCTGATGCGAGGCAGGCGTCGGGATGCGCACCACGTGCCCGTAGCGGTACTTCGCCGGGCAGTCGAGGTAGTCGTTGATCTGCCCGAAGCTGAGGGTCAGCGGCCGATCGCCGAGCCGAGGCTTGTCCATCGGTGCAGCCGGAGCGGTCGGCGAGGCCTGGTGGCGCGCCAGCTGCTCGAGCAGGGCGGGCCGAATGGTCTCGAGGGGGGTGGCCGGCGGCAGGTCCAGCGCCTCGGCCACGAAACGGCTCACGCCGCGCGCCCGACGGCCGCCGTAGTCCTGGGCCGAGCTGAGCACCAGCTCCTCGCGAGCCCGCGTCATCCCGACGTAGAAGAGGCGCCGCTCCTCGGCGACGTGCTGGTCCTCGGTCGGCGCCGGGCCGTTGACGAGCGCGTCGGGCAGCTCCAGTGCATCGCGCCGATCGCGGCCGGGGAAGCGGTCGTCGACGAGGCCGACCATGTACACGACCCCGAACTCCAGGCCCTTGGCCTTGTGATAGGTCAGGACGTGCACGGCATCGCCCTCGTCCGGATCGACGTCGGCGGTCGACGGGTCATCGCCGGTCTCGATGAGCGTGTCGAGCTGCGCGACGAGGAAGGGGAGGCGGTCGTCCCGCAGCAGGCTGCCCTGGCGCCGGATGATCTCGAAGAAGCGCGCCACGTTGGCGAGCCGCTCGTCTCCGGTCTCGCGACCCTCGTGGGCGAGGCGCGCCAGCCAGCCGCTGCCGGAGATGAAGTTGTAGAGCAGCTCGCCGCTGCTCTTCTCGGTGCTCATCGCCCGATGCGCCTCGAGGCTGGCGAGCAGCCGCTGCACGACCTCGATCGCGCGCAGGCCGAAGGGCGAGCGCTCCGGGTCGGTGACGGCATCCGCCAGCGCCACCGCCAGGCTGCTGCGCCGGCGGCGGGCGTTGGTGAGCGCCAGGGTCACGTCGGAGGCCGCCAGGCCGAAGATCTCGCTGGTGGCCAGGTCGTAGCAGCTGACCGAGTCGTCCGGGTCGTTGACCGCGCGCAGGAAGGAGACGAGGACGCGTACCTCGGACTGCTGGTAGAGGCCGGCGGTGCCGCTGAAGCGCCAC
>DASVEH010000308.1:0-5574 GCA_036380655.1 Candidatus Limnocylindria bacterium
TGGCCAGCCCGGTGAGCGGGTCATGGAAGGCGTCGTGGATGAGCTGGCGCTCGAGTGCCTTGCGCTCGGTGATGTCGCGGTAGTTGACGACGATGCCCGCCACGACCGGGTCCTCGACCAGGTTCCAGCCCGTCGCCTCGAGGGTTCGCCACGACCCGTCGGCATGCCGGCTGCGCAGCTCGACCGTCTTGGTGGCGCCGGGCACCGACATGATCTCGCCGATCGCGGCCTGCACGAAACCGATGTCGTCGGGATGCGTCAGCTCGAAGATCGAGTTGCCGATGCGCTCCTCGGGCGCGTAGCCGAGCACCTGCTCCACCGCCGGACTCTGGTAGCGGACCGTCCCATCCATGCCGAGGATGAGGAAGACGTCGGACGAGTGCTTGAGGAGAGCCTGGAAGCGCTGCTCGCTGGCGCGCAGGTCGATGACCGCCTCGCGCTCCCGACCGGCGGCCTCGGTGGCCTCGCGGGCGATGGCGTCACGCTCGCCGAGCAGGATCGTCTGTCGCGCGACCACGATGGCGAGCACGACGCCGACCATGACGTCGATGATGAGGCTCATCTGGCCGCCGCCGCCGAGCTCGTTCACGACGACCAGGCCCGGCGCCAGTCCGGCCGCGGCGATGGGAAGCACGCCGCGCGTCCTGCTGGCGAGGCGTTGGAACCGGGCATCCGCGTCGACGGCGCCGGTGCCGGTCGCGGCGCCATAGGTCGCCAGGATCTGCCCGATCAGCGCGACGGTCGGCGCGACCGGCCAGCTGTCGGCCTCGGCGAGCAGCCCCCAGGCCTGGGCGAGGCCGAACACGACGAGGCCGACCAGGGCCGCCAGCCAGCCATGCAGGCCCCGCGGCGGTGTGAGGGCGAGATAGAGGACTCCGATGCCACCGGCGAGGCCGATGAAGGCGGCGGCCTGAGCGACCGGCGCGGTCACCGGGCCTCCGACGATCATGAGCGTCACCGCGGCCAGCGTGACGAACACGGCCGCCGAGTCGAGGGCGATGGCGGTGGCCTGGGCGCGAGGGAAGCGATCCCGCAGCATCAACGGCCAGCAGCGCGCGATGAGAACGCCGACGATGCCGAGCAGCGCCCAGTCGAGCGCGGCCGGGATCGGCGCGCCGCCCGTCAGGGCCAGCGTGCGCAGCACGTGGAGGCCGACCCAGACCGCGCAGGCCGCGAGGGCGTTCGCGCGGAACGCCCGGTCGGCGCCGGATGACGTCCGCCACCCACGCGCCAGGATGGCGCCGCTGGCGATCGCGCCCAGCATCGTCAGCAGCTGAGCACCCGCGCCTCGCATGTCGGCCGGCAGCAGCCCGGCAGCGCCTCCTGCCAGCACGATGACGAGCAGCGCGAGACCGGTCAGCCGGACCGTGCCGGCATCCGGCGTCGCGTCTTCGTGGGGTGGTGCGGTGTCGAGCTCAGGGCCCATCGTCGTGTCCGGTTCGAGGCGCATCTCCCGGCAGCGTAGGGACGGGTGGGTCCTGCGGCCATGGTCCCATTGGGTCATCCGCCCGGCGACCGAGCTACCGCTCGAAAGGCCGCAAATTGGGCATCGGTCCTGCACTCGATCAAGTCGTCACCACACCACGAGGCGCAGAGACATGACGTTCGAGAGCATGCCGACCGGCCAGGCGACCGTCGGCGACGAGGCGAACGAGCAGGAGCACGCGCATCCGCCGCAGGTGCACACGCACGATCACTATCACGTGACGCATCACCACACGGGCGGGCCGCTCGGCGAGTTCGAGCACCGCGCGCACTACCACAGCCACGAGCACAATCACGCGCCGCTCGTCCACGGCCATGAGCACGATGCCGACAAGGAGGACGAGGACCACGGCAAGGAGGCGCACGTCCACGATCACAACGAGCCGGCTGGCGAGGGCCTCTGAGCTGCTCGCGGCAAAAAAGCCCTACGCCGTTCCCCGTGACAGTCGCAGCCCGCGTAGCAGCTGGGCGTTTGCCGCGACCACGATCGTGGAGACGCTCATCACCAGGGCGCCGATGCTCATCGGCAGGATGAAACCGATCGGCGCCAGCACTCCGGCCGCGACGGGGATCGCCAGCGCGTTATAGCCGGTCGCCCAGACCAGGTTCTGCACCATCTTGCGGTAGCTCGCCCTCGACAGCTCGATGGCCGAGGCGACGTCGCGCGGGTCGTCGCGCACGAGCACGATCCCGGCGGCTTCGACGGCAACGTCGGTCCCGGCACCGATGGCGATGCCGACATCGGCCTGGGCCAGGGCCGGCGCATCGTTGACTCCGTCGCCCACCATCGCGACCCGGCGGCCGCCCGCCTGGAAGCGACGGACCGCATCGGCCTTGTCGGCGGGAAGGATCTGCGCGGCCACCTCGTCGATGCCGATGCGCTGCGCGACCGAATCCGCGACCGACTGGGCATCGCCGGTGATCATGGCCACCCGCAGCCCCTTGTCATGCAGCTGGCGCACGGCCTCGACAGACTCGGGTCGAATCTCGTCCTCGACGCTCACCGCTCCGAGGACCTTGCCGTCGCCGATGACGTGAAGGACGCTGCGTCCAGCTTCCGACCATCCCTCGGTCACCGCCCGCAATGCCGCCGGCGGCTCGATTCCGAGCTCCTCCAGCAGCCGCGGCCCGCCGACAAGGGCCTGCCGGCCGTCGACCGTGGCCCGGGCACCCCGCCCGGCGAGATTCTCGAAGGCAGTGGCGGCAGCCGGCTGGAGGCCGCGCTCGGCCGCGCCGCGCACGATGGCCCGCGCGATGGGATGCTCGCTGTCCGCCTCGACCGCGGCCGCCAGGGCCAGCACCGCTTGCTCGTCGATGCCAGGCGCCGTGGCGACCGCCGACAGGATCGGCTCGCCGCGCGTGAGGGTGCCGGTCTTGTCGAAGATGACGGTGTCGAGGTCCTTGGCGCGCTCGAGGGCGAGGCGGTCCTTCACCAGCAGCCCGTTGCGGGCGCCCAGCGTGGTGCTGATGGCGATCACCAGCGGAATCGCGAGCCCCAGGGCGTGGGGGCAGGCGATCACAAGCACCGTGGCGGTCCGGATGAGCGCCTCCTCCGGCTGCCCGAGCAGCGTCCACGCTGCGAGGGTCAGGACGCCCGCCACCAGCGCGACGTAGAAGAGGGCGGCTGCGGCGCGATCGGCGAGCACCTGGGCGCGCGACTTCGAGGCCTGCGCCTGTGCCACCAATCGCATGATCCCGGACAATGCGGTCTCGTCGCCCACGGCGCCGACGCGGAGCCGCAGGCTGCCGCCCGACGCGACGGTGCCCGCCACCACCCGATCGCCGGGCTGCTTCGCGACGGGGCGCGACTCGCCGGTGATCATCGACTCATCGACGTCCGCGGCTCCCTCCGTGATCTCGCCGTCGGCGGGCACCCGGGCGCCGGGGCGCACCAGGACGACGTCGCCGACAGCCAGCGAGCTGGTCTTGACCGTCTCGACGCCCGCGGCCGTGATGCGCTCGGCCTCGTCCGGCAGCAGCTCGGCGAGGGCCGCCAGCGCGCCGCGCGCCTGCATGATCGAGCGCATCTCGATCCAGTGCCCGAGGCTCATCACGGTGATCAGGGTCGCCAGCTCCCACCACACGTCGACCTCGAAGACACCGATGGTCGCGGCCCAGCTGGCGACGAAGGCGACCACGATCGCCAGGCTGATGAGCGTCATCATCCCCGGCTGACGATCACCGAGCTCGACGCGCGCGCCGTCGAGGAAGACCTTCCCGCCGTACAGGAAGATGACGGTGCCAAGAACCGCAGGCACCCACTCGGAGCCCGGGAATGCCGGTGCGGTGTACCCGAGCCACATCTGGACCTCGTGGCTCCAGATGACGACGGGGATCGTCAGGAGCAGCACGATCCAGAACTGGCGCCGGAAGGCATCGGGGTCATGCCCGGCGTGCTTATCGTGCCCGGCGTGCTGGTCGTGCTCCCCGTGTGCCTCATGCGCCGCGGGCGCGGCGTGGGCCGCATGGCCGGTGTGTGCGCTGTGATCCATCTCGTCATCCATCGGGGGAGTGACCTCGGTGCAGGGTGTCGGTGACGAGTGTCAGTGCGCGAGCCTCATGAGGGAAACACGGATCATCGATGGACCCACAAGCCGGGCTTGTCAGCGGTCTACGGCCGTCCAAGTGTGCTCTTCGCCGATGCGACGAAGGAGGTGACGGTGGGATCGGCGTCTTCTGACCGCCACGCAACCAGGATCGCTCCCGGCTCAAGGCCGGTCACCGGGACCGTCGCGATCTCCGTGTTCGGAAAGTTGTCCATGACGCTGCGCAGGGTGTAGGCGACTCCGCGACCGGACTCGATCACCGGGACCCACTCGTCAGCGGTGCGGATCTCCGGCCCGGTCTGCGTCTCTCCGAGGGGGTGGCTGAACCAGAATCGCCGCCACGGGCCGTCCGCCGCGGGGACACGCAGCCAGGGCAGGCCACTGAGCTCGGCGACACTGAGCTCGGTCCTTGCGGCCAGCGGGTGGGTCGCGGCGAGAGCCACAAGCCGCGGCTCCTCGAGAACCGGGAGGCCGGTGAGGTCGCCCGTGGGCAGGGGACCGAAGACGAAGGCCACCTGCGTCGCGTTCGTCGCGAGCCCGGCGGTTGGATCGGAGAAGTCGTGCTCGACGAGGCGCAAGTCGATGCCGGGGGATTCCTGGCTGAAGCGGCGAATGATCTCGCGCACCCGCGGGACCGATCCGATGGCCGTCGAGAATCCGATGATGAGGCGCCCGCTCCGACCACCGGCAACGCGGTGCACCTCGTCGACCGCTTCGGCGGCGCTCTCGAGCACGTGGCGCGCCCCGACGACGAGCGCCTCGCCCGCGCTCGTCAATGCCACGTGCCGCGTGCTGCGCGTGAAGAGCTGGACGCCGAGATCGGCCTCGAGCTTTCGGACCGCGCTGCTCAGCGCCTGCTGCGCCAGGTGGAGCCGCTCGGCGGCGCGCGTGAAGTTCAGCTCCTCGGCGACCGCGAGGAAGTAGCGAAGCTCCCGAAGCTCCAGAGTCTCCGGCGGCATCCGGCGAGGCTCATGCGCATCCACAAGCGCGAATTGTAGGTCCAGCCGAGGACGGTGTTTCCCCTGGCGAGGCGGATCGGCCAGATTCCGTGTCGGGCAGATCAGCCCCACCAGAGAGCGGATGAGGAGACCGATGAGCGATGATCAGGACCACGGCGACCACCATTCCGCAGATGGAGACGCCATCTGCCCGGTCTGCCGGCAACGCGTGGACAGCCGAACGGCGCCGAGCCGGCTCCGCGATGGCGAAACCTGGTACTTCTGCAATGACACATGCCTCCGAGCCTTCGAGAAGCGACCCGATCACTATGTCGAGCGCGCCCGGCGCGAACGGACCACGATATGACGTGAAGCGGATCATCGTGAGCGGGATGCTGCTCATCGCCCTCCTGGCGGCGTGCTCGCCACCACCGACCGATGCGGCCGGCACCAACGAGGCCGCCGTGGTCACCGTCGAGGGCTGACGGGAGCCGTGATGCCCGGCGAAGCGCCGCGCGGACGACCACAGGCGATCCTCCTCGACCTCTTGATGGGCGTCATGAACTCGCTCGAGGTGTGGGTCGCAGCGGCCGGCGACGCCCAGG
>DASVEH010000309.1:0-2502 GCA_036380655.1 Candidatus Limnocylindria bacterium
TTCAGCATCTCCTCGAGCACGGTCCGGGCGGTCTCGAGGGTCGAGCGCTCCTCGTCGCTGAGCTCCTCGAGCGGCTTGCCCGACACGAACGGTGCGGGCTCTCGCCCGGCGCGGTCGGGGCGCGGCTCGCGGGGACCTCGATCCGGACGTGGCTCGCGGACGGCATGCTCGCGGTCGCGCTCCCGGCCGTTGCGGCCTCGGCCACCTCGGCCCCGGCTGCCGCGCGTCCGGCGCGCGGCATCGGCGCGCTCCAGCTCGGCGACCTGCTCATCGGCGCTCGCCGCTGCGAGTTCGAGATCGACGGGGGCGCTCTCGACGGCGGCTTCGGGCTCGAACCCGATGGCGGGCTCTGCCTCGACCATCGGCGCCTCGTCCGCCGCCGGAGGAGCCTCGTCCGCCGCCGGAGGAGCCTCGACCCGGACCGACTCCGCGGCGGCCACGGCCGACTTCGGCGCGGCCAGGATGCGCGCCTCCTCGGCGCCGACGCCGAGCACGCCTCGGCTGCCCTGCGCCAGGATCTCGATGTCCAGATCGCTCAGATCGGCGCTGAACTCCGCCATGGCGGAGCGGATCGCCTCTTCAACGTTCTTGCCGGTGAATTCTCGGAAGGTCATCGCTTTCGGCCTCGTCGCTTGGCGCTCCCCTTGGGCCGGCTGCCCGGCCGCGGATTATTCCCGCGGCTGGCATTCGGCGAGGGCGCGCGTGGTGGGGTGGGCCTGGGTTCCTCGGTCGACGCGGCGTCGGGATCGGTCCGTCTCGGACGCGACGCGGGCGTGATGCCGGCCTCCGGCGACGGCGCCCAGGCGGGCTGCCAGCCGAAGAGCGGGAAGAGGTTGCCCCATCCCATGATCAGGAACTGCTGGACCACGAGGTACGCGGTGTACACGATCCAGTACAGGATCAGCCCGCTCGGGAAGATGCCACCCCAGATGATCGTCAACAGCGGGAACGTGTACGTCATCGTGTTGGTCATGCTGGAGGTGGGATCGTCCGGATTGGGCCGCGGGCTCGTCATCTTGACCTGCACGAACTGCAGAATCGCGGCGACGACGGCCAGGAGGGAGAGCGCGAAACTCCCGAAGAGAGAGATCGCGAAGACGGTATCGATCTGGGCGAGATCGAGCCCCAGCAACCAGCCGATGGTCGTGTCCACCGGCTGGGTGAGCTTGATCGGATCGATGAGCTGGCAGTTCAGCGGCAGGAACTGCGGCAGCTGGTTGAACTCCGGCAGGTTGCACGCGCCGTTGGCGGCGATCGCGTACCAGTCGGAATGGCCGGGGACCGCGGTGACCAGGTTCTGGGCCTGGAGCGCTTCGAAGGCAGCCTGGTTTCCGCTGTCGGGCCGGAAGCCCTGGATGATGCCCGAGGCGCGGATGAGCGCCTGGTAGAGGGCGAACAGGATCGGCAACTGGAGCACGACGGGCAGGCAGCCGGCGGCCGGGTTGACGCCGTGCTCCTTGTACAGCGCCATCGTCTCCTCGGAGACCTTCTGGCGGTTCCCCTTGTGCTTGCGCTGCACCTCCCTGATGAGAGGCTGCATCCGCTGCATCTCCTTCTGCGAGCGGATCTGCTTGACGAAGAGGGGAGCCAGGACGGTGCGGATGACGATCGTGAAGACGATGATCGCCAGCGCGAAGTCGAAGAAGGGAATCTCGTAGAGGAAGACGAGCAGGTTAAAGAGCGGCAGGAAGAAGACGTCCCAGGGCGGTGTGAAGTGCTCGATCCCCAGGAACCCTGCGCCGATGATCGGGGTCAAATCGCTCTCTCTCGTCTAGCGGACCGGGTCATAGCCGCCCGGATGAAATGGGTTGCATCGGCCGATGCGCTTCGCGCCCATCCAGGATCCGCGCAGCAGCCCGTGGCGTTCGATGGCCTGGTAGGTGTAGTGCGAGCAGGTCGGCGAGTAGCGGCAGCTCGGCGGCATCCAGCCGGTCAGCTTCTGGTACGCGACGATGAGTCCGAGCCCGATGTGCTTCATCTCCCGATGTCCGACCGCGCCAGCAGCGCGTCGATCGCTTCTCCCAGCTGTGCCTGGCTGGCGTCGCCGGCGGCCGGCCGCGCGATCAGGAGGAGGTCCCAGCCGGGACCAATCCGTCCGATCCGCTCGCGGAGCAGGCTCCGCAGACGACGTCGCACTCGATTTCGCTGAACGGCGCCTCCGAGCGTCCGGGGTGTCGACAGCCCGATGCGCGTCTCGGCCCGGTCGGTCCTCATCCAGCGGAGGACCAGCAGCCGTGTCGAGCGCGCGGTTCCCTGACGGCCGATCGCCTCGAAGTCCGCGCGGCGCCGAAGCATCGGCAGCACAGCCACGGGTTCGTAGGCCTGCTCGACGGTCAGACGGTGAGTCGCTTGCGCCCCTTGGCTCGACGACGAGCGAGCACGCGGCGACCGCCCTTCGTAGCCATGCGGGCCATGAAGCCGTGCTCGCGCTTGCGCGAGCGCTTCTTGGGCTGATACGTCCTCTTCATGGGTGCGTGCCGTTTCCTCGTTCAACGTTCACGA
>DASVEH010000310.1:0-5395 GCA_036380655.1 Candidatus Limnocylindria bacterium
GGGTAGGCCAGCTGCTCGAGCGCGTCGGCATCAGCAGCCGGCGTTCGGTCGACTGTCCGCACCCCTACTCCGGCGGCATGCGTCAACGGGCGATGATCGCGCTCGCGCTTGCCTGCGATCCGGACGTCATCGTGGCGGACGAGCCGACGACGGCGCTCGACGTCATGATCCAGGCCCAGATCCTCGACCTGCTGGGAGGCATCGCCCGGGACTTCGGGATGGGCATCATCCTCGTCACCCACGATCTCGGCGTGGTGGCCCAGGTGTGCGATCGGATCGTGGTCATGTACGGCGGCGGCGTGGCGGAGGAGAACGATGCCGCCAGCCTCTTCCGCTCGCCACGCCACCCGTACACGCAGCAGCTGCTGCAGTCCTTCCCGGACGTGGCGCACCCCGACCGGGCGCTGCGCGGCATTCCGGGCTCGCCGCCGAGGCTCGACGCCATGCCGGCCGGCTGCCGCTTCGCGCCCCGCTGCCCGCACGCCTTCGATCGCTGCCGGGTCGAGCGCCCGCCTGACTACGGCACCGATGGCGGCCGCGCCGCCTGCTTCCTGCTCGATCCGGCGGAGTCCCGACCATGACCGGTGCCCTCCTCCGCGTCGAGAGCCTGGTGAAGGAGTTCCCGGCCCGAAGCTCGCTCGGCGACTGGGTTCGTCGTCGCCCGGCCGCGCCGGTGCGCGCCGTGGACGGCATCAGCTTCGAGCTGGGCGCCGGCGAGGTCATGGCCCTGGTCGGCGAGTCGGGCTGTGGCAAGACCACGACCGGGAATCTGTTGATGGGGCTCATGCCACCCACTGGCGGGCGCGTCATCCTCGACGGCGAGGAGGTCGGCGCTCTGTCGGGAAGAGGGCTGCAGCGGCTGCGCCGCCGCGTGCAGATGGTCTTCCAGGACCCGTACGAATCGCTCAATCCGCGCATGACGGTGGCCGAGATCGTCGCCGAGCCGCTGCGCGTCCACCGCGTGGCGCCCACTCCGGCCGAGCTTCGCGCTCGAGTGGCCGGCGCCCTCGTTCAGGCCGGCCTGGCGCCGGTCGATGCCTACCTGCATCGGTACCCCTTCGAGCTGTCGGGCGGCCAGCGCCAGCGCGTCGTCATCGCTGCTGCCCTGGCGCTGGAGCCGGCACTGCTCGTTGCCGATGAGCCGGTCTCCATGCTCGACGTCAGCATCCGCGCCGAGATCCTGAACCTCCTCGCCGCGTTGGCCCGAGAGCAGGGGATCGCCGTCGTCATGATCACCCACGACCTGTCGACGGTCGCCGCCTACGCGGATCGAATCGCGGTCATGTACCTCGGGCGCATCGTCGAGCACGGACCCACGCGAGACGTGCTCGCCTCGCCGCAACATCCATACGCGCAGGCGCTGCTGTCGGTGGTGCCGGTGCCGGACCCGTCGGCTCGGCGCACGCCGGTCATCCTGCGCGGCGAGACGCCGGACCCATCACGGATCCCCTCGGGCTGCCGCTTCCATCCGCGCTGCCCTCTGGCGTTCGAGCGCTGCCCCGTCGTCGACCCCCCCCTCTTCGAGCTCGGTGGCGGCCACCAGGCCGCGTGCCTGCTCGTCGAGCCTCCTTCGTCCCAGTCCTCCGCGCACCGGGGTCGATTGCCGACCGGCTGAGCCCGGCGTCGCCTGGCGCGTTCGACCCGCTACGGCGGCGGCATCACGGCGGCGACGAGGCCGATGGCCGCGATCAATCCGACCGCGAGCGACGCCCCGAACCGGACCGCGCGCGACCGGAGCCGGGCGATCACGGCCGCGACGACGGCCGCGGTGCCGGCACCCGCGATGCCGCCGAGCGAGCCAACGAATGCGTGTGCCAGGGTCGGCGAGGCGGCCCCGACCTGCCGCTCACCTGCCATGGCCACCCCGACCACGATCGTGACGAGCGCGCCGAACAGGCCGGCGCCGAGGGTGGCGGTGCCGGCGCGGGCGGCGCCGATCTGGGTGGCGCCCGTTGCGACGGCCCCTGCCGCCAGCGCCGCGCTCACGAGGTACGTGGCCGGCAGCGCGCCCCGCGCATCCGACGGCGGCGCCACCAGGAACCAGCCGAGGGTGAGGATCGGTCCGGCCAGCATGCCGAGCGCGGCGACCCAGGTGAGCGGCCGAGTCCAGTCTTCGGGATCCTCCGGAGGGACGACCTCGCCGAGGCGGACGCTGATCGGGACGAGATCGTCGTCGGTCACGCCGCCACGGGCGTCCGCTCGGGAACCGACGTGAGCCGCAGGCCGAGGATGCGGGCGCCCAGGTCACGAACCATCCATCCGGCCTGGGCGGCGACCTCCGCATCGACCGCGTCGAGCGTCAGGCTCGCGAGGGCCTCGAGTTCTCGGACGGCCAACGGGGTATCGAGGTCGTCATCCATGGCGGCCAGGAACCGTTCGCGGTGACCGGCGACGATCGGCGCGAGCGCGGCCGCATCGGCGCGTGCCGGATCGGCCGGGGAGAGCTGCTCGGCACGCAGGCAGGCGCGACGGAGGAGCGCGGCCGCCGCGGCGGAGGCGTTCAGGTCGGCCTCGCTGAAGTGGACCTCGGAGCGGTAGTGGCGCGAAACGAGGTAGTGGCGGATCGCGTCGGCCGGATAGCTGCCGAGGAGATCGCGGACGAGCACCAGGTTGCCCAGCGACTTGCTCATCTTGTCGCCGTCGAAGTAGAGCATGCCGGCATGGGTCCACCATCCGACGTACGGGCGCTCGCCGGTGCCGCCCTCGGACTGGGCGAGCTCGGACTCGTGGTGCGGGAAGAGGAGATCGGCGCCACCGCCGTGGATCTCGAACCGGGTGCCGAGGTAGGCCATCGACATCGCCGAGCACTCGATGTGCCAGCCGGGTCGCCCCGGCCCCCACGGCGACGCCCAGGATGGCTCGTCCGGGAGGGAGGTCTGCCAGAGCACGAAGTCCAGCGGATCGGTCTTGCCCGGCATGTCCGGGATGTTGCCGCGCTCGTTGGCGATCGGCAGCATCTCCTCGCGCGACAGCCTGCTGAGCTGGCCGTAGGACGGATCGGCCGACACGTCGAAGAAGACGTTGCCCTCGGCGGCGTACGCGAGGCCGTTGGCCATGAGCCGCTCGATGAGCGCGATCATCTGCGGGATGTGCTGCGTGGCGCGCGGGTAGTGGTCGGGCGGCAGCCAGTTCAGCGAGGCCATCTCGGTCAGGAAGGTCGTCGCCCAACGGGTGCCGAGGGCCAGGTAGTCCTCGCCGCTCTCCCGCGCCTTGCGCAGCATGTCGTCGTCGACATCGGTCAGGTTCTGGACGTACACGACGTCATGGCCGAGGTATTCGAGGTACCGATGCAGCACGTCGAAGCTGACGTAGGTGAAGGCATGTCCGAGATGCCCGGTGTCGTATGGCGTCACGCCGCAGACGTAGAGGCCGACCTGGTCCCGGCCGGGAATCGGCGCGAAGGGGTACAGCCCACCTCGGCGGGCGTCATGCAGGCGAAGGGTCACGCTGCGAATTCTAAAGCGGTGCTCGAATCGGCGCGGACGGCTGGACGGTGCCGATAGAATCGGCCGACCGATGGGGGAGTCTGCTGCCGACCCACGTCACCGTACCGGAGTCCGAGCATGGAAGTCCTGCGTTGGTTGCTCTTCTTTGCGATCGCGATGTTCCTGATCGTGGCGGGCATCTTCTTCGTCATGGGACGCCCGCTGCCCCTGCCCTTCTAGCGCCTCACCACAGGTCCGGCTTCGTGCTCATCAGGAAGCCGATGACGCCGATGACGCCGGCCATCCCGTACGCCACGTAGCGCTGCTGCCTGGCCCGCCGTTGCCAGGCGTCGTCATCGGTCTGCGCCCCGCCGAGGCCGATCAGCCGCCGCAGGTTGGGGCGGCTGATGACCGCCGCCACTGCAAGGTTCGCGGCGTACAGGGCGAGTGCCACGAGCAGCCATGGCTGGGTGAGCAGCTCGGGACCCAGGATCCAGAGCATCGCCGCGCCGGTGACCGCCAGGCCGGCGCCGATGATGAGCGTGCCCGTCCCCTGGATCGCCATGAGCGCTCGCGTCGCCGCGCTCGGCCCGCCGCCGTCGCCATCGTCGCGGCGAAGGACGAACGGGAGGATGACGCTCGGCAGCAGCAGCGCAACGGCCAACGCGATATGCACGACCAGCAGAATCGGGAACCAGCTCATTGGCCACGATGCTAGCGCTTCGGAGCGGATCGGCCCCGGGCGCGGTGGCTCCCTCCGTCGAGCGCTACGTCGGCGTGTCCTGGTCGGTGGCGGTCTTCCTTCCTGCGCCGATGATCTTCCCCCACTCGATCACGGCCAGCGCGATGAGAGCCAGTCCGACGAACAATGTCCGGGCTGCCCAGGTCACTGCCACCGCGCCCGGGTCACCGTCGATCCCTCCCACGGCGCCCGGATTCAGGATGACACTGGCGCCCTGGGGGATGAAGGAGAAGGCGTTGTACGCAAACCAACCCGCGGCTGCCGCAGCGAACAGGGAACGCAGGGGGGGCAGCCTACCCCCTTACCGGCCCTTGGTGAACCCCTGGTGGACGCCGAGCCGGCGGAGAAGCGTGGGCACGTTGATCGCCCAGCCCACGCCGAGCGGACGCGCGCTGACGATCTTGGGTGAGCGGGGATTCCAGTACGCGGCTCGGAGCTGCTCGAGCGAGGGGATCCGGAAGTCGTACGGCACCACGCCGAGCAGCTTCCCGTTCCAGGTGCGCTGCTCCGGTGGCTTGCGCAGCTCGGTGTAGAGCGCGCCGGCAACCGCGCCGATGACCGCCATGCGCAGCAGCCACATCAGATCGCCGAGCTCGCTGCGCGCGGTATCGGCCCTGCGCGTGAGGTCGTCGCGGACGTTGTCGATCATGGGTCCTCCTTCGCCGATGCCTCTCGCAAGCGCCGTGCCGGTACTCTAGCGCCAGAACCGATGATGACCAACGCACCTCCCTTCCTCGACGGTGACCGCATCCGCGAGGCCGTGCCGATGGGCGACCTGCTCGACGCGGTCGAGGGGGCGTACCGCGACGTGGCAGCCGGCCGCGACCGCTCGCCGATGCGCTCGCACGTCGAGCTGTCCGATGGCTCGCTGCTGCTCATGCCCGGCGTTCGCGACGGCGGGCGAGGGGCCAGCGTGAAGCTCGTCACCGTCATGCCCGGCAACCCGCGGCGCGGCCTGCCGACGATTCATGCCCTCGTCGTGTGGTTCGATGCCGCGACCGGCCGGCCGCTCGCGCTGCTCGACGGCGCCGCCGTGACCGCGATGCGGACCGGCGCGGCGTCGGGAGTCGGGACCCGCCTGCTCGCTCGGGGCGAAGCGGAGACGCTTGCCGTCATCGGTGCCGGTGGCCAGGCCGAGTGGCAGGTGCGCGCGGTGCTCGCGGCGCGACCGATCCGGCGGGTGCTCGTCTTCGCGCGCGATGCCGCCCGTACCGAAGCCTTCGCCCAC
>DASVEH010000311.1:0-2841 GCA_036380655.1 Candidatus Limnocylindria bacterium
GAGGCCGAGCTTCGCGCATCGAAGCGCATCGGTGATGACGCCGGCGGAGTTCGGCGAATCCCAAACCTCGAGCTTGAGCTCCAGGTTGAGCGGAACGTCGCCGTACGTCGTGCCCTCCATGCGGATGTAGCACCACTTCCGGTCGGTCAGCCACGGCACGTGGTCGGACGGGCCGACATGGACGTTCTCGGGGCCGAGGTCGGCGTCCCACTGGCTGGTCACGGCGTTGGTCTTCGAGATCTTCTTGGACTCGAGCCGCTCGCGCTCGAGCATGTTGAGGAAGTCGGTGTTGCCGCCGAAGTTGAGCTGGTAGGTGCGGTCGATCTTCACGCCGCGATCCATGAAGAGACGGGTCAGCACGCGGTGGGTGATGGTGGCGCCGACCTGGCTCTTGATGTCGTCGCCGATGATCGGCAGGCCGGCCTCGGCAAAGCGGCGCTGCCAGTAGGGCTCACGGCCGATGAAGACCGGGATGGCGTTGACGAACGCGACACCCGCCTGGATAGCCTGCTCGGCGTACCACTTGGTTGCCTCCTCGGACCCGACCGGCAGGTAGCTGACCATCACGTCGACCTGGCGGTCCTTCAGGATCCTCACGATGTCGGCGGTCGGGCCGGGCGCCTTCTCGATGATCTCCGAGAGGTACTTGCCGAGGCCGTCGTGGGTCATGCCGCGCTCGACCGGGACGCCGAGGTGGGGAACATCGGTGAAGCGGAACGTGTTGTTCGGCTCGGCGTAGATCGCCTCCGACAGCTCCGTCCCCACCTTCTTGCGATCGACGTCGAAGGCGGCGACGAACTCGATGTCGCGCACGTGGTAGCCGCCCAGGTTGACGTGCATCAGGCCGGGGATGAAGTCGCCGTCCTTCGCATCCGCGTAGTGGTAGCGCCCCTGCACCAGGCTGCTCGCGCAGTTGCCGACGCCGACGATGGCGACGCGAACCTTGCCGTCGCTCGACCGATGACCGTTGCTGGCGGCCTTGCCGTTCTTCGAAGCCACGATGTGTCAGTTCTCCTTCGTGAAGGTTGGAGCGGCCTGGCTCTGGCGCCAGACGTGCCAGATGCGCTGGATCACGGTTACCACCGTGAGCGCGGCCAGCAGACCGAGGATGCCGATGAGGACCGGCGTGTACCCGAGGCCCGCGATGGCGACCCCGGCGATGACGAGGACGAGGCGCTCGGTGCGCGGCGCCAGCCCGACGGCGGCCTCCAGGCCGATGCCCTCCGCCCGTGCGCGGGCGTAGCTGACGAGGAACGAGCCGGCCAGGGCGAGGAATACGATCAGCACCGGCACGACAGGCTCCGGGAGGCTGTTCATGAACCAGATTGCGATGCCGACGTATAGGATCGCCTCGCTGGCGCGATCGAGCGTGGAATCGAGGAAGCTGCCGAACGCCGTGCCGCCTCCCTGTGCCCGGGCGAGGGCGCCATCGACCGCGTCCAGCAGCGAGCCCGCGGTGAGAACGGCGGCGCCGACGATGAGCCAGCCGCCGGCGACCATGGCCGACGCGGCGATCGTGATCAGCAGCCCGATGACGGTGATCGTGTTCGGGGTCAGGTGGAGCGCCATGGCGAGGCGAACGATGGGGGCCAGCACGCCGCGCGCCGACTCCTTCACCTTCGCCGGGACGACCGAGTCGCCGCGCCGCAGGTCGTGGGCGTGGTCGCGGCTAGCGGACATCGGGCACCGTTCCCGGCGCATCGCTCGCGCTGCTCACGCCGGCGGTGCCCCCGATGAGGCGTGCCTCCGCGTCGTGGAGCTCCTCGAACGCCGCTGTTCGCAGCCGGCAGATCACCTCGCGGCCCTGTCGCTGCGTGTCGATGACGCCCGCCAGGCGAAGGATGCGCAGGTGCCAGCTGATCAGGGGCTGGGAGAGCCCGACGCGCGCCGACAGCTCGCGGACCGGCAGGGGGCCCGCTTCGGCCATGAGGCCGATGACGCGGAGGCGAGTCTCGTCGCCGAGGGCGCGGTAGAGGGTGCGGAGCCGTCGAAGATCCTGCTCGGCGGCGGTCTCCGGCGCGGAAGGCATCACAAGCGGTTCTTTATCAAATGCGGGCTTATATAAGCGAGCGCTTATGATATCGGCGAAGCGAGGCGGCCGTCAACCCCCGTGCTAGCATCGGCCCGCCCGACCATCCCGAGGCCGCCACAGGAGGTGCGTCGCTGATCAGCTCGACCCCGGAGGCGCTGTGGAGCGCGCCGTCGCTCAGGGTCCTGCGCCCCGCCGCCGTGTCCTGTACGGACCTCCATCGCGGCCGTGACCTGGACGGTTGCTCCATCTCCGTTCCCGCCGGAGCTCGGCTGCTGATCGTCTCCGAGCCCGATCCGGCCGCATCGGTCCTGCTGCGCGTGCTCGCCGGCCTCTCCCGCGCCGACCGCGGTGAGGTGCGCATCGCCGGCTCGCGCGACCCCTCCGCCGGAGGATGGGGGCGCCGCGTGGCCTACCTCGGCCCCGACCCGGGGCTCCACACCTGGATGTCACCGATCGAGGCGCTGCGGCTGGCCGGCCAGCTGCTCGACCTGTCCTCCGAAGAGACTGAGCGGCGGATCGAGCGAGCGATCACCTGGGTCAGGATCCCGCCGGCCGCCGCCACCCGGCCGATGAGCCGCGGCGGCGCGTCGCTCCAGCAGCGCACCGGCCTGGCATCGGCGCTGATGGGTGACCCAGAGGTTCTGCTCCTCGACGAGCCGCTGCGATCGATCGAGGCGAGGGAGCGCGCAAGACTGCTGAAGCTGCCCGGAAGACGGCGGACGGTCCTGCTCGCCAGCCGCTACCCGGCAAGCGAGGTGGGCCTGATGGCGCACGTCGC
Organism: Candidatus Limnocylindria bacterium; assembly: GCA_036380655.1. Taxonomy (GTDB): domain Bacteria; phylum Chloroflexota; class Limnocylindria; order QHBO01; family QHBO01; genus JACDBZ01. Next base: position 2,811 of record DASVEH010000311.1, read on the forward strand.
GCTTCTTCGCGCGGGTCGGGTGGCCCTCATC
>DASVEH010000312.1:0-2588 GCA_036380655.1 Candidatus Limnocylindria bacterium
CTGCGGATCGGCCATCAGGACGGCGGTGGCGCGCTCTCCCAGCGTGGCGAGGGCCGCGGCCAGGGCAGCGCGCGGCGTGGCCCCGATGCCGACCTCCGGCTGGCCGCCGAAGTCGGCGACCGCCAGCCACCGGCCGTCGAGCTGCCGGAGCCGGATCCCGACGTCCATCCCAAGCTCCTGCGAGGCGAGTCGAGCGTTGACGCTGACGAGGTGCGGGTGCTGATCCATGCCGCGAGCATGGCGAGCCGTCGCGACAGCTCAGCGGTCGCGATGTGCGTGGCCGCGGCCACGAGCCGCTGGCGCCGATCCTCCGGCATCACCGCAATGCTCTCCATCCTCGACCCCATGCGCGGAGTGGACCGTATTCGCCGCAAGAAGCTCGCCGACCGCTGCGCTGCCACCAAGCGTCGATCGCTAGGCTACGATCGACGCTGCCGTGACCGATGACGTCCTCACCCGCAACAACGTGAACGTGCTCGGCAGGGGCCAGCAGCCGATGATCCTGGCGCACGGGTTCGGCTGCGACCAGAACATGTGGCGCTACGTCACCCCCGCCTTCGAGGACGACTATCGCATCGTCCTGTTCGACTACGTGGGTCACGGGAAGTCGGACCGCGCCGCCTACGACCCCGAGCGCTACGAAACGCTGGACGGGTTCGCGAGCGACATCCTCGACGTCGTGCATTCCCTCGATCTGGCCGACGTCGTGCTAGTGGGTCACTCCGTGAGCAGCATCATCGCCATTCTCGCCGCGAACGCGGAGCCGGAGCGATTCGCGCGGCTGGTCCTCATCGGTCCCTCGCCGCGCTACATCAACGACCCGCCCGACTACCACGGTGGCTTCGAGCGCGAGGACATCGAGGGCCTCCTGTCGCTGATGGACAAGAACTATGTCGGCTGGGCCAGCACCCTGGCGCCGATCGTGGCGAAGAACGACGACCGACCGGAGATCGCGGCCGAGCTGAACGACAGCTTCTGCTCCACTGATCCGGTCGTCGCCCGCCAGTTCGCGGAGGCGACCTTCCTGGGCGACAACCGCGCGGACCTGGCGCGGGTCACCGTGCCGGCGCTGGTCCTGCAATGCAGCGACGATGCGATCGCGCCCGACACGGTGGGCGAGTACGTCCACCGGCAGATTCCGGGCAGCACGTTTCGCCGGCTGTCGGCGACCGGGCACGCGCCGCACCTGAGCCATCCGGACGAGACCGTCCGGGCCATGCGCGAGTACCTCGGTGGACCGATCCCTGCCTGACGCGCCGCGGCCGGGCCGCGCATTGGACCCGCTCCTCGACACCGCTCCCGCCGGCTTCGTCTCCTTCGACGACGCCGGAGTCATCGGCCTGGCCAACACGTCGCTCGCGAGGCTGGTCGGCCGAACGCGCGGTGAGATCGAGGGGCGCCACATCGATCTCCTGCTATCCGTGGCCGGGCGGATCTTCTACAGCACCCACCTCTTCCCGCTGCTCCGCCTCCACGGTCGGGCCGAAGAGCTCTACGTCCCGATCCTGCATGCCGATGGCAGCGAGCTGCCGGTCCTGGTCAACGGCGCGGCCCGGACCCGAGACGGGCAGACCTCCTACGAGCTCGTGGTGATGCCGATGCGGGAGCGCAACCGGCTGGAGGACGAGCTCATCGCCGCCCGGAACGCCGCCCAGGAGGCAGCGGCAGCCAAGGACCGGTTCCTCTCGATCGTCTCTCACGAGCTGCGCTCGCCTCTGACGGGCGTCGCCGGATTCTCGGACCTGCTCCTGAGAGAGCAGACCGGAGACCTGACGGAGAGGCAGCGTCGCTACGTGGAGCGGATCCGCGATGCCGCCTCATACCAGGTGGGACTGATCGAGGACATCCTCGACTTCGCCGCCATCGTGGGCGAGCGGCGGGCGATGGCGCCGGCGCCGATCTCCGTCGAGCGGGTGGTCGTGCGCGCGGAGTCGTTGCTCAACCTGCGCGCGGCGGAGGCCGGGCACTCGATCGAACGGGCACCGGTGCCCGCCCCCGGCCAGGTGATCGCCGATGCGGGCGGCGTCCAGCAGATCCTCCTCAACCTCGGCGTGAACGCGATCAAGTACAGCCCGCCGGGGACGCCCATCGCGTTCCGCATCGAGGACGCATCGGACCGGGTCCGGTTCAGCATCCGCGACGCCGGGCCGGGCATCGCGCCAGAGGATCTGGATCGCATCTTTCAGCCCTTCGTCCGGCTCGACTCGACTCGGGGTCCGGGCTCCCGGCACGGGGTCGGCCTGGGCCTCTCCATCAGTCGCGATCTGGCGCGCGCGATGGGCGGCGAGATCTCCGTCGAGAGCGCGCTCGGCAAGGGTGCCACCTTCACGCTGGATCTGCCCGCCGCCTGACGTCCGGTACCCATCGGCGAATGGGTGATCGCCTCCGTAGTTCCCCTGATGTGGAATGGCGTCGTCACCGCTACGGTGCAACCTGTCTGCTGCCCAATTGATACTCCGGGGGGTCTCCACGCGCATGAAGCGCATCGTTCTCTATCTCGTTTTGTTCGGCGTCCTGCTCTATATCGTGAAGGCCATCGCACCGCTCCTGGTGCTCGGTGTGCTCGGGTTGATTCTCCTGGCCTGGAA
>DASVEH010000313.1:0-3806 GCA_036380655.1 Candidatus Limnocylindria bacterium
CCATGAAGACCAGGATCACGAGGGGGAAGACGATGACGAAGCTCGCCGTCGCCGATCCACGTTCGTGCTCGCGCGGATCAACCTCGGCAGGTCGCGGACGATGCCTACCGAGATGACCGAGGAAGAGCGCAGCGCACGCCATGCCTTCGCCTCGGCTTCATCCGCCGGACGGCGTGTCGGTGTTGATGCTCTCCGCCTTCGTTTGGAACTTCACGAGGAGGATGCCGCCCACCGTGATGGCAATGACCACCGCGATGGCGATCATGATGGTGTTGCTGTAGACGTCGCCCCGCTCGTCGCGGGCGCGCGTCAGGAGCTGGCGCCGGAGGCGCCACCACCACATCAGCACGCGCACCTCGGTCGCCAGTAGCGGTCCGAACGTGTCGGTCGGCCTCAGGGTTGTGGCCATGGATCTTCCTTTCCTGTTCTGCTGGTCAGAGGGCGAGCACCGTTACCATCGCGGGGTACCCGATGAGAAGGATCAGGCCGACGAACATGGCGACCATGGGCGCGCCCATGCGTTCGGACGCAGCCAGCGCCTCGCCCTCGGCCTCGGCCAGCTCGCGGTCCCGCACGCTGATGGCCTTGGCACGCAGGGACTCCCGCACTCGGGCTCCCGACGTGCCGGCCAGCTCAACTGCCGAGGCGAGTTCGATCAGCTCGGCCGAGCCCAAACTCTCACCCAGCTCCCGCAGCCCGGCCCACGGCGAGGTTCGGCGCATCCGCGCTCGGTTCAGGGCTCGTCGCAGCTCGGAGAAGCTCCATCCCGACCCCGCGTTGGCGGCATCGTGCAAAGCCGTCTCAACTCCGCCGCCCCCGGCCAGCACGACGACGACGAGGTCGAGGAAGATGCTCAGCGTGTAGCGAAAGTCGCGACGCCGAAGGGCCGCCCGGCGGGCCAGCAGCACATCGGGGACGAAGAAGCCGGCTGCTCCGGCAGCCAACGCAAGCACTGCGACGGCACCCACGGGAACGGAGATCCCAGCGAAACCCCACACCAGAGCGACGCCCACCGGCAGTCCGGCCCCAAGCGTTGCGAAGGTCAGCTTCGCCACGGCGTGACGTTCAGGGCTCATCGAGCACGCGGCCAGGTCGCGGTGGAGGACCTGTACGTCACCACCGGTCGTCGCCATGGCGCGCAGAGCCCATGCCTGCCATCGGGCCCGCACCATCGCCATGCCCTCCGTCGGAGGCGGCTCGTAGAGCTGGACCAACCGCCGCTCGAGACGGGCCGACGAGGGGACCAGCACCCCAGCCACCATCAGAAGCAGCCCCGTCCCAACCAGCGCGCCGGCCAACAGTCCTTGGAGGATCACTCGTCACCCTCCCCGCCGAGCAACCGGGCCAGCTCCGTCGGCGTCGCCATGCGATGCATCAGGACACCGGCCACGCAGAAGATCGAGCCGATGAGCACCAACATCACTTGACCCCCGGGCGAGTCGAACGGTGCCAGGTAGTCACGACGGAACCCGATCAGCCACACCGAGATCAGGACGGTGATGCCCACGATCAGACGGGTGGTGACGTAGGTCCGCGCCCGGGTCGCCTCGACTCGCAACCGCATCGCCACGGTCTTCCGGGCGGAGACTGCGACCTCCCCTAGCAGGTCTCCCATTCGCCCCTGGCGCTCCGATGCCAGGAGGAGTGACGTCACGACCATGTCCCCGAGGGGATGAGCGAGCTCGTCGGCGAAGGCTCGAAGGGCCGGGGCCAAACGTTGGCCGCGGGTCGAGATGCGATGTGCCAACCGTTGGACCTCCGGGCGGATTGGCGCCGGGGCGAGCGGTCCAGTCGCCACGATGGCCTCTTGGAGCCCCGCCGCCGCTGCCATCACGTCTCGCAGCAGCTCGGCCCACGTGGCGATCGCCTCGATGCGGGCCACAGCCTCCGATCGCCGCGCCCTGACTCCCGTCAGAGACGGAAGTGCTCCACTCCCCACCGCGGCCATCACCGCGCCGGCCGGCCATCCCGTCGCCAGCCACACGACCACGAGAGCGGCCGCGGCCAGGGACCCGCGAAGGATCAGTCGATCGGGCATCGGACCGCGGGCCACCTGCCGGCGCAGCCCTCGTGCTGGCACGCCGCGGATGCCGAGCAGGACGACGAACAGGCCGAGCCCGATCAGGCCACCCAGGAATGTGCCCGTCAGGTCGTTCACCAGTTCCACCCCCCTGAGGAGTCGAGTAGGCCCGGTTCGAAGCCCGCCTCGACCAGGGCATCGAGCGTCGCGTCCTGGAAGGGCCGCCCCGTCGGGATCGCCCGGCGGAACTCGTCGGGCCCCAACACCTCGTTCGACAAGACCATGGCTCCGTCGTGGCCAACGACCTCTCGGACCGACGTGACCGCCCGCCGATCATCTTTCGTCTTCGCGACATGCACGATCAGGTCCAGCGATGCCGCGATGTCCACCGCCACAGCCTCCGGTGAGAGGCGCTCCGGGGCCTTCAGCGCGTACCGCATGATCTGAACGAACGCATCCGCCGTTGACCGGGCGTGCAGCGTCCCCATCGAGCCGTCGTTGCCCTGGGACATCGCTTGGAACATGTCGAGGATCTCCGGACCCCTCGCCTCTCCGACGATCACTCGGTCGGGCGAGAGCCGCAGCGCGAGCCGTGTCAGGTCCCGCATGGTCACCTCACCTCGCCCCTCGATGTTCTCCTCTCGGCACTCGAGCTCGACGAGGTCAGGGTGGCGTTCTGGATGGCGCGAGAGCTGGAGCTCCAGAGCGTCCTCGACGGTGACCAACCGCTCGCCAGACGGCACCTCGTTCAGCAGAGCCCGAAGCAGCGTCGTCTTGCCCGCGTCTGTGCCTCCGACGATCATGAGGTTTCGGCGGGAGCGCACTGCCGCGGGCAACAGCGAAGCCAGGAGGTCGCTCACCGACCCCAGGCGGTGCAGGTCGGCGATCGTCACGTCCGAGTGCCGGTGACGCCGGAGGGCGAAGATGGTCCGACCCGAGACCTCTCGAACGGCAGTCAGGCGCGATCCATCCGCCAAGCGGAACGAGACCCACGGCCGGCCGGTGTCGAACCTCCGCTCGGTCCGACCCTGCGTTGCGGCCGCCTGCCGCAGAAGCTCGGTCAGGGCCTCGTCGTCGGCGGTGATGGGGTCCACTTGCTCACGCAGGCCGGTGGAGTGGCGCCGCAGGACCGTGTCCCAGCCGTTGCAGAAGACGTTCTCCACCGTGTCGTCGGAGACCAGGCGCTCCAGTTCCGCCAAGCCGAACAGCTGAGCCCGAACGCGAGCTGCGAGTTCATCTTCCTCGGCCGCATCCAGCGGTGTGCCGCCCTCATCCAACCGATCACGAGCCAGCCGATCGAGGCTCTCGTTGATCAGCACGGCTGCCCGTGCTTCCCGGATGATGGGATCGGTCCGCAGCTGGCGGTCGGTCTCCGCTTCCGCTGCGAGCCGCTCGCTCACCTCTTCGGAGACACGACGAACGACCCCAGCGTCAATGTCGATCATCGTCATGTCGCCGGCTCCCCGTCAGTAGCGAGAGAACCACCGGTGACCTTGCGCGGCGCCTCATCCAGACTCGCGGCAAGGGAGCCCACCGAGTTGTTCACCGACCACGACAGCATTCCCGCGAGCTCGTGGAGCGACCGCCACAGGAGCGAGCGGCGCAGCCGTCGATCCCCTCCTGGTCCGCCTGCGAGTAGGCCCGCGGACCGGGCGTCAGCGGGGACGACGCCAACCAGATCAGCACCCACAGCAGCAGCCACTTCCGCGGGCGGGTAGGGCCTGTCGCCCACCACGACCAAGCCGACCTCGCAACCCTGCGCACCGAGCTCCGCCACCCGGGGGGC
>DASVEH010000314.1:0-2752 GCA_036380655.1 Candidatus Limnocylindria bacterium
TCACGTCGCGGAGGCGGGCCACCAGGTCGCCGATGAGCGCATCGGCGTCGTGGATGAGGAGGCGGCTGCTGCGGCGCTCGATGCGCGAGATGCCCTCGAGGATGTTCTGCTCCGTGCGCGCCGAGAGGCCCTTCACGTGGCGCAGGCTCCCGCTCTCGGCCGATGCGCGGAGGGCATCGAGCGAGTCGATCCCCAGCGTCTCGTGCAGGAGGCGGACGGTGCGCGGACCGACGCCCGGGACGCGCAGCATCTCGAGCACGCCGTCGGGCACCTGGGCGCGAAGGCGCTCGTGGTACTCGAGGCGGCCGGTCGCGGCGAGCTCTTCGAGCTTGGCGGTCAGCGCCGCGCCCGCACCGGGGATCTTCGGTGGCTCGCCACGCTGGTAGAGGGCCGCGACGTCGTCGGGGTAGCGCTCGATCACGTCGGCGACACGGCGGTAGGCGACTGCCTTGTAGACGACCTCGCCGAGGATCTCCAGCATGTCGCCGATCTCGTTGAAGATGCGGGCGAGCTCCGAGTTGCTGATCGTCGTGCCGCCGCTGCGGGACACGCTCCGTGGTCGGGGCATCGGCCAATTCTAGGTGCGCGGCGAGTGTCTAGAATGTGGCCGGCATTCGCCACCCCCCGTCGTCGAGGTCCGCGATGAAGGCATTTCCGCGCCTCCGGCGTCCCCGTGGCGCCGTCACGGCCCCCGTGGCCGATGAGCCCCGTGGCGACCCGCGCCCGGAGGTCATCGAGACCCGCACCATGCGCTGGATCAACATCGACGCGCCGCGGCTCGCCGATCGGCAGTGGCTGGCGGATTCGTTCACCTTCCACGAGCTCGACCTCGAGGACGTCGCCAGCCACAACCAGCGGCCCAAGGTCGACGAGTACGACGACTACCTCTTCCTGATCATGCAGTTCCCGCGCATCGACCGCGACACGGGGCGCCTGCACGCCGCGGAGCTCGACATCTTCCTCGGCCCGGATTACGTGATCACCCTCCCCAACGAGGAGATCCTCCCTCTGCCGGCCCTGTTCGAACGCGCATCCTCCCGCGACGACGTGCGCGAGCAGCTGATGGGGAAGGGATCGGGCTACCTGCTCTACCAGATCCTGGACCGATGCGTCGACGCCAGCTTCCCGATGCTCAGCCAGATCGGCCGCAAGCTGCGGCGCCTCGAGGACGACATCTTCGAGGGTGGCGGCTCCGCCGGGATCGTGCGCGACATCAGCAATGCGAAGCAGGAGATCATCAACTTCCGGTCGGTCATCCGCCCGCAGCGGGCCGTGTTCCGGTCGCTCGAACGCGCCAAGCAGCGGTACCTCACGGACGATCTCGACATCTACTTCGACGACCTCACCGATGCGTCCGAGCGCATCTGGGACGTGCTCGAGAATTTCATGGAGATCGTCAACGGGCTGGAGAGCACGAACGAGTCGGTCATCTCGCACCGTCTCAACGACGTGCTTCGCACCCTGACCGCGGTGACCGTCATCCTCCTGCCGCTCACCCTGCTCACCGGATTCTTCGGCATGAATGTCGACTTCCCCGGCCAGGAGCACGGTGCCCTCTACTTCTGGGGCATCGTGGTCGTCATGATCGGGCTGCTGGTCGGCATGGTCTTCTTCTTCCGCCGCCGCGGCTGGCTGTAGTTCCGCGGGGGCCCCGATGCCGACCGCCGCTCAGGCCCCGATCGGATGCCAGACGGTCTTGACCTCGACGTATTCGCCGATGAGGTAGGGCGACTGGGCGCCGTCGGCGAGCCAGTCGTATCGCTCGAGCCCACCCGAGGGCGGCCGAACGAAACGCTTGACGTTCTCGACGGCGGTCTCCTCGAGCGCGGCGGCCTCGTCCGAGGATGCGCCGAAGGCGTCGAGCGCGTTGACGTCCATGTGCGCCGCCAGGTGGGAGACCAGCTCGCGCCGCAGCCCGGTGACGAGGTTGACGACGCCGCCCGGAACGTCCGAGGTGGCGAGCACCTCGGCCAGGGTCACCGCCGCGAGAGGGCGCGTCTCCGACGAGATCACCACCGCGGCGTTGCCGCTGACCACGATCGGCGCGAGGCGGCTGACGAGGCCGAGCAGCGACGACGCTTCGGGGGCGATCATGCCCACCACGCCGGTCGGCTCCGGGACGCTGAAGTTGAAGTAGGAGCCCGCGACGGGGTTCACGGTGCCGATCATCTGCGGGTACTTGTCGGCCCAGCCGGCGTACCAGACCCATCGGTCGATGGCGGCGTCCACCAGCCGTGCGGCGCGCGCTCGCCCGACGCCTTCTGCGGCCATCACCTCGGCCACGAACTGGTCGCGCCGGCCCTCCATGAGCTCGGCGATGCGGTAGAGGATCTGCGAGCGGTTGTATGCCGTCTTGGCCGCCCAGCCGGGCTGCGCCTTGCGCGCCGCTCGCACCGCCTCGCGGATGTCCTTGCGCGTCCCGCGGCTGGCGTTTGCCAGCAGCTCGCCCTTGGCCCCGAACACCTCGTAGGCCCGGCCGGACTCGGTACGTGGGAAGGCGCCGCCGATGTAGAGCTTGTAGGTCTTCCGCACCCCGATGCGGTCGCCGCGGGCCGCGGCCCCGTTGGTAGTCGCCAGCGGCTGCGCCGCACGCTGGTCGAGGACCGATGCCCGCCGGGACCGGGTCTTCGTCGGCGCGCGACGCCGCTCGGCCATCAGGCGCATGCCTCCACGCTCATCGGCCGCTCTTCCCGTTTCCGGACAGGTCGAGGTAGGCGCCGAGGCCGTGGATGCCGCCCTCGCGGCCGTAGCC
>DASVEH010000315.1:0-4263 GCA_036380655.1 Candidatus Limnocylindria bacterium
GCGATCCTGCTCGACGCCCGCGCCGGCGAGCGCTACCGCGGCGAGACGGAGCCGATCGACCCGCGTGCCGGTCACATTCCCGGCGCGCTGAGCGTGCCGTTCGCGCGCAATCTCGGACCCGACGGACGATTCCTGGCGCCGGCGGAGCTGCGCGCGCGCTACGCCGCGCTCGGCGCCGCCGATGCCCCGGTGGTCGCCTACTGCGGCTCCGGGCTGAGCGCCACCCACGACCTGCTGGCCCTCGAGCTGGCAGGGTTCGGCGGCGGCCGCCTCTACGAAGGGTCGTGGAGTGACTGGTCGTCCGACCCGTCGCGGCCGGCGGCGACCGGAGCGCGGCCGTGACGGATCGCGACGAATGGAGCGGCTGGGGGGACGACGCGGGTCCCGACCGCATCGGCCGCAAGCGTGACCGCCTCGCCCGCCTGCTCAGCGTCGCCTCGATCCTCTATTCGCGCGGCAGCAGCGAGGCGGGCGTGTCGGTGAACGAAATCGCGCGGCTGACCGGCATGACGACGCGCACCGTCTACCGCGACATCAACGCGCTCGACGCGGAGCTCGGGGTGCCGGTCTTCCAGGCGACGCGCGGCCACTACGGCATCGACCGCAAGTTCTTCCTGCCGCCCCTGCACCTGTCCGTGCCCGAGGCGATCGTCCTCTTCCTCGCCTCGCGCCTCATCGCGCGCTGGAGCGATCAGTACGACGCGGCCGTGGTCAGCGCGTTCACCAAGCTTGCCGACGCCCTTCCGCAACCGATCGCCCGGCACGTGGCCGCCACCATGGTGGCCATCGGAGAGCACGAGTCGAACGAGCCGTTCACCCGGAGCTTCTCGGCGGTCGCGCGCGGCTGGGCCGAGGGCCGGGTCGTCGAGATCACCTACGACCCGGGAACCGGCGTCGCGAAGCGCACCCGGGTGCACCCCTACTTCCTCGAGCCGGACGCGGCCCTCCGCAGCGTGTACCTGATCGGCCACGACGAGCCGGCCGCGGCGATGCGCACCTACAAGGTGGAGCGCATCAGATCCGCGACGCTCACGAACGACCGATACGAGATCCCCGACGACTTCGACCCGGACGCATGGCTCGCCAACTCGTGGGGCATCTGGTCATCCGACTCGACCCCGACGGAGCGGGTCCGCCTGCGCTTCGATGCGGCCATCGCGCACCGGGTCCGTGAAGCGGTGTGGCATCGGTCCCAGCAGCTCACGGAGCTCGAGGACGGCGGGGTCGAGCTGACGGTGACCGTCGCGGGGACGGTCGAGATCCGGCCCTGGATCCTGTCGTGGGGCGAGGGGGTCGAGGTCCTGGAGCCGCCTGCCCTGCGGGAGGCGGTGGCCGAGGCCGTCCGGGACGCGGCCGCGCGCTATGCCGACTGAGGTCGAGGCCAAGTTCCGGGCTGAATCCGCCGGGCCGCTCCTCGGGCTGGCGAGCCGAACCGGGCTCGGACATGCCCGGCTGGGAGTGGCGCGCACGGTCGACGAGGTCGACCGCTACCTCGACACCGACGAGGGCCACCTGGCGGCCGCGCGCTGGGCATGCCGCCTTCGCACCCGCGAAGGAGCCACCCGCATCTCGCTCAAGGGCCCGCCGGTCGACAGCGCGGAGGCCTGGTACCACCGCCGCCCGGAGGTCGAGGGGCCGGCCACCGAGGCGATCGACCCGGACGGCTGGCCCCGCAGCCCGGCGCTCGATCTACTGGACCGGCTGCGAGCCGGCCAGCCGCTCGCCGAGCACCTGCGGCTCGACCAGGTCCGGACCGAGCGAGCGGTCCGGCTCGCGGACGGCACATCGATCGGGACGCTCACCCTCGACCGGGTCCGCATGCGCGGTGGCGGCTCCGAGCTCGGAGAGCTGTTCGTGGTCGAGCTGGAGCTCGATGCCGCCTCGGCCTCCGCCGCCGGCCAGCTGACGGAGCTGGCCGCCGAGCTGGCCGCCACCGAGGGTCTTGTGCCCGAGCCGCGATCCAAGCTCGAGCGCGCGCTCGATCGCGTCGCGACCCGCCGGTGAGCACCGTCGGGACGATGGCCTGGGCCCGCGCGCGCTCGCCGATCGAGCTGCTGGCGCTCGGCGCCGGGCTGGCGGTGTTCGGGTACGTCGGCTGGGACGGCGCCCTGTGGGACGCGCGGCTCCAGCTCGTCCTCCACCTGCTGGCGATCGGGGCCGTCCTGGCGGTCGTGGCCGTGGCGGGCCGCGGTGGAGAGCTGCCGCGCACGCCGCTCGACCTGCCCCTCCTCGCCCTGCTCGCCGCGTTCGGACTGGCAACGGTGAGCGCGCTCAACGTCGGGATGAGCCTCCGCGCGATGGCCGCGATCGTGGCGTTCGCCGCCATGCTGCCGGTCGCGCTGCTCGCGGTGCGGCACCGACCCGGCTGGGTGGGACTGGTGACGAGCCTGCCGATCCTGCTCCTGGCAATCCCGACCCTCGTCGCCCTGCTTGCGCGGCGGGTGGACTGGATCGTGGCCGGCGCGCCGGGCCTTCCGCCGCTGCGCGTCTCGTCCGAGGGAACCCCCTTCGGCTCGGTCGCGGTGCCGCCGTTCGTGCTGATCCCAGCCTGGGCGCTGGCCGGGCTCATCGAGCCGCCCTGGCTCCGCCGCGCCGTGCGCATCGGCCTGGTGGCCGTCGGCATCCCGCTCGTCATCCTGTCAGGCTCCCGGTCGGCTTGGCTGGCGATCGCCGCCGGGCTCGTGGTGGGCCTGCTGCCCTGGGCGTGGGAGCGTCGACATCGGCTGGGACGCCCGCGGCGGGTGACCGGGCGAGGCGTGGCGCTCGGGCTGGGGGCGCTCGCCGTCGGTGTGCTCGGGCTGGCGCTCGTGGTGCCACGCCTCACCGCGGTCACCTCGTTGCTCTACCGAGGCGCCCTCTGGCGCGACACGCTGGCCGCCTGGAGCACCGATCCACTGCTCGGCATCGGGCCGGGGTTCATGCCCTATGCGCGCCAGGCGGCGGCGGAGGACTTCACCTTTCCGGTCCGCCAGCCGCACTCGCACAACCTGCCGCTCGGCGTGCTCGGCGATGCCGGCCTGCTCGGGCTGGCCGCAGCGCTGCTCGTCGTCGGGACCCTGGCGATCGTGGCAGGGCCCTGGCGTACGCGGACCCCCGTCGGCCGGACGGCGGCCGTGGTCCTCGTCGGCCTCGGGGTCGGTGGCCTCTTCGAGGACCTCACCTTCGTTCCCGGCTTCAACCTGCTGGCCATCGCGCTCGTCGCGGTGGTGCTGATCGACGTCGGGGCGGTCCGCTGGCGCCCACTGCGCGTCGGCTCCCGGACCCGTCGGGTGACCGGCGGGATCGCCCTCGCCGGCGGCGCGATGGCCCTCCTGGCGGGCCTGATCATCTCGGATGCGGGCGCCATCGCCTATCGGAGTGGCGTGGTCGCCGCCGCCCGGGGAGAGTGGGAGTCCGCGTCGGATTGGCTCACCAGGGCCGTCGAGATCGATCGATGGCACCCCGCCAACCCCCGTGCGCTCGCGGTGGCGGCCGATGCGGCCGGTCGACCCGACGCCGCGCGGCGCGCTGCCGAACAGGCGACCCGCCTCAATCCCGGTGACGCGACCAGCTGGGCGAACCTGGCCATCCTGTGCGCCGGGCAGGGCGACGACGCCTGCGCGGTTCCGGCCGCGGAGCGCGCGGGCGCCACGACACCGTACGGGTCGGTCGAGCCGCTCATCGCGGCCGCGATCCTCGACGAGGCGGGCATGCCCGATGCCGCCGACGACGCCTACCGGCTCTCGCTGCTCACCCAGCCGCTCACCCGGTTCCTGGTCGACTGGCCGCGCACCGTCCCCATCGGCGCAGGCACCATCACCGACTACACCGATGCGTCCTGGCAGCTCAACGTGGTGCTCGCCCGCCACGCGATGGGCGAGCCGATCGACCCCGGGTCGTTTGCCGATCCGGCGGTCCGCGCCTTCGCCTGGGCGGTCGCCGGCGATCGTGCGGCGGCCGAGGGGCTGCTCGCCGAGGCAATCGACGCGGCCCCGGACGAGCCGCGCACCTGGGACCTCGCCATCGTGCTGCGCGACTCGTGGGGCGCGTCGACCGTGAAGGAGATCCGCGTCGCGTCTGCCGTGCGAGGCCGCCGCTTCCCGCCGCGCGACCTGCGCGCCGGCACGCCGGGTCTGGCACTCGACATCGGCAGCTTCCGCGCCTACCCGCTGGGCGGGTATGTAACCGGCGCCACGAGGCTGCGGACCGATCCCCCGTACCCGTGGGTCCTCCAGCGAGCGCTGCCCTAGTCCCCGAGCGGCAGTCGCTGGATGAGCGCCAGCC
>DASVEH010000316.1:0-3025 GCA_036380655.1 Candidatus Limnocylindria bacterium
GTCCGCTGCGGCGGTAGCCTCGCGGGCGTTCGTCCGCCTGGACCCGATCGACGAAGGCCCGCTGCAGAAGCTCCTCGACGGCGACCCTAACCCCCTCGGGAGCCTCGACCACGACGCGTCCACCACGGAAGGTAGCGCTGCCGATCACCTCGGGCTCCGTGGCGCCGCGGGGCGCGCGCAAGAGCTCGTAGACGAGCGTGTCGTCGGTGCGCGGATCGGCGGTTCGGTCGATCATGAGCCGAGGATAGCGCAGCCGTCGGTCGTCGCGCCGGCTCCGGCGGCGCACCTCCGGCTCGGCTAGAATCGGTCGCTGAACAGCGTCGACTCCCAGGAGGATTCGTGAGCGAGATCGAGGAAACCGGCTACCGCAAGATGGTGGCGGCCCAGGACGACGCGCAGGTGGACACCTGGGCGGCCGACCTCTTCATCGACTTCGCCAAGCGACTCGGCGTCGGCCAGGCGATCACGGCCTTCTGCGCGGCGGCCGGGCTCGACGCGCGTGGCTTCCAGCGAGCGTTCCTGGTGGGCGGGGGACCCGATCACGTCGTCGGGATCGACACCGCCGGGTCGCTGGCTGCGCCGATCTTCGAGCTCCCGAAGGCAATCGCCGGCCTGCGGCGCATCGATCCGGCAGCGCGTGCCAAGCTGGTCAACTTCCTGGTCGACCATCGCGAGGTCATGTCCTACACCGCCTGACCGGCGGGGATGGCTACTCGGCTTCCTCGCGCTGCGGTGCGCCACTGCGGATGATGGCGATCGCGTTCTCGATCTTGAGCTTCGTGATGGTGAGGTGCTTGGCGAAGTTCGCCCGGTTCACCTCGGGAATCTGCTCCATCATCTCGGGCTGCCGCAGGATGTCGACGAGATCGTCCACGCCCTCCGCCAGCTTCGATCGCGCCCCCATCAGGGCGTCGTCGGCGGCCTTTGCGGCCTGCACCTCGCCGGCGACCGTCTTCGCCCGTCGCTTCGGCTTCTCCGGCGCACCCTCGTCACCCGCCGGCTTGCCGCCGCCGGTGATGACGCGCAGCTTCGCGAGCGACAGCTCTCCGGCGATGATGCGCTTGCCGAGTCGGCGGCGCTGACGCTCATCGCCGATCTTCATCAGCTCGTACGCGTGGCTGATCGTGTCTTTGCGCACGGACACGAGCTCGCGAATGTCGGCCGGCGCATCGGACAGCCGCAGGCGATTTTCGACGTAGCCCTTGTCCTTGCCGACCTTCTGCGCGAGCTGGCGAACCGAGTAGCCGAACGCATCGGTCATCTTACGGAACATCGTCGCCTCCTCCAGCGGCGAGACATCCTCGCGCTGAAGGTTCTCGATGATGCTGACCTCGAGAGCCGTGCTCTCGTCGAAGTCGACCACGATGGCGGGAATCGTCGCCCGTTCCGCCATGCGTGACGCACGCCACCGCCGCTCCCCGGCGATCAGCTCGAACTGCGCGCCGGCCGGCCGCACCAGGATCGGCTGCAGGACGCCGTGCTCCCGGATCGAGTCCGCCAGCTCGGTGAGCGAGTCCTCGTCATAGGAGAGACGCGGCTGCGCCGGGTTCGGCAGGATCTTGCCGACAGGCACCTCGCGAATCTGGGCATGGGTCGCCCGCGACTCGATGAGCGACACGATGCCGGGGGCGAGGTCCGTGTGCTGCGCCTCGTCGAAGAGGCGATGGATGTTCTCCTTGAATGCGGGCCGCTTGTCAGCCAAGCTCGATCACCTCCTGTGCCAGATCGCGGAACGCGCGCGCCGCGGCGGAGCCGGTCGCGTACTCGGTCACGGGCTTGCCGGTGAGCGGCGCCTCGCCGAGCTTCACCGTCTGCTTGATCATGGTCGTGAAGACCCGATGGTCGCCGAGCTCCCGCAGATTCTCGAGCATCTCGCGGGCGAGCACGGTCCGCCCGTCGTAGAACGTGGGCAGGAGCCCCAGCACCTCGAGATCATGGGTCAGCTTGATCTTGATGGTGTTGATGACCTTGATCAGCGCGGTGAGGCCCTTGATCGCGTAGTACTGGGTCTGAACCGGGATGATGACCCGGTTACTGGCGACGAGCGAATTGATGGTCAGCAGGCCCAGGGTCGGTGGGCAGTCGATGATGATGACGTCGAACTGACGCTCGGCCCAGCCGGCGAGGGCGTCGCGCAGGACCATCTCGCGCCCGATCGCGGTGAAGAGCTCCACCTCGGTCGATGCCAGCTCGAGGGTTGCCGGCGCGACCCACAGTCCGTCGGTCTGTGTAGACCGCACGACGTCGTCGAGCGACACACGATCCTCGGAAAGCACGTCGGCCATCGACTGCCGCACGTCCGAGAGCGAGACACCCAACCCGACGGTGAGGTTCGCCTGCGGATCCATGTCGATGCAGAGCACCCGATAGCCTCGCTCGGCCAGGGCCCCGCCGAGGTTGATGGAGCAGGTCGTCTTGCCGACGCCGCCCTTCTGGTTTGCGATCGAGATTACCTTGGTCAACGCGTCACCTTCGTGCGGTCGGGCGGGGGGCGTCGCCGTATGCGACGTCGCCGATGATAGGCCGGTGGGCCCGAATCGGTCCATCCGAGTTGTCCACAACGTGGAGAAATCGGCGTGTCGTTGTGCAAAGACATCCGTCTATACTCGAAGTTGTCCACCGTCGTTCCTGCGGGCCCGTAGCTCAATGGTCAGAGCAACCGGCTCATAACCGGACGGTCGCAGGTTCGATTCCTGCCGGGCCCACCATCGAACGCAGTGCGAAGGAGTCTCCCCGTGTCGACGGCCGACAAGCTGGAACGCCTGCGGACCCTCCGCGAGGAGTCTCGGCTCGGCGGGGGAGCGCGTCGGCTCGAGCAGCAGCATGCGCGCGGAAAGCTTTCGGCCCGGGAGCGACTCGAGCTGCTGCTCGACGACGACAGCTTCACCGAGCTTGATGCCTTCGTCACCCATCGGGCCAGTGACTTCGGCCTCGACGACGAGCGATATCTGGGTGACGGCGTGATCACCGGCTTCGGAAGGATCGACGGACGGCTCGTCTTCGTCTACAGCCAGGACTTCACGGT
>DASVEH010000317.1:0-5646 GCA_036380655.1 Candidatus Limnocylindria bacterium
TCAGGGCTGAACCCGCTTCCGGCGCCGGATCGCGCGCCGCACGATGGGTCGGACCGGCGTGGTCCGATTCCATTGGCGGCGCTCGACGACCTTGAACCCGGCACGCTCGAACATGCCGACCGTGCCCTTGTACGCGTTTGCCGATGGGATGCGCTTCCCATCGGTCTCGACCGGGTAGCCCTCGAGCAACGTGGCGCCATGCTCCCGCGCATAGTCGACGGCGGCGTCGAGCAGCGCGGCGGCCACGCCCTGGCCGCGGGACGAGCGCCCGACGACGAAGCAGACGATCGACCACACCGGTCGCTCATCGATCGGCGCGAGCACCTTGGAATGCTCCAAACGCTCGTAGTCGTCCCGCGGCCCGAGGCTGACCCAGCCAACCGCCTCGCCCTGCCGGTACGCGACGAGGCCGGGCGCGCGGCCGTCGAGCTCGTCCACGGCCTGCTCGAGCACCCGCCGGTTCTTTGCCTCCGACGAGTTGGCGAAGGTCGAGCCCCGGACCCGGTAGAAGGAGCACCAGCACCATTTCGGGTCACCGCCCTGACCGAAGAGGGCTGCCAGGTCCGGAAGTCGCTCGCGGGTCAGCGGCTTGATCTCGAGATCGTCGCCCATCGGTCCATTCTGCGCGCCATGCCTGCCGGCACGCGGCAGGAAATCTTGCCCGTGTGTCAGGAGCTGAGCGGCTCGATCTCGTCGATCAGGTCGGCCACCGACGCGACGATCCTCGTCGGCAGGTAGCTGAATCGCTGCGCATGCTCCTCGCCTTCCGTGATGCCGGTGAGCACCAGGATCGTCTCGAGGCCGGCCTCGAGACCGGTCACGATGTCGGTGTCCATGCGGTCGCCGATCATGACGGTCGACTCCGAGTGCGCGCCGATCTGCCGCAGCGCCGATCGGATCATGAGCGGGTTCGGCTTGCCGATGTAATACGGCTGCACGCCGGTCGCCGCGCTGATGAGGGCCGCCACCGAGCCGGTCGCCGGCAGCGGCCCGGCCGGGCTCGGCCCGGTCGGATCCGGGTTGGTCGCGATGAAGCGTGCGCCACGGCTGATCAGCTGGATGCCTCGCGCGATGCGCTCGAAGCTGTAGGTGCGCGTCTCGCCGAGCACGACGTAGTCGGGATCGGTCTCCGCGAGGGTGTAGCCGACCTCGTAGAGGGCCGTCGTCAAACCAGCTTCCCCGATGACGAAGGCGGTGCCGCCGGGACGCTGGTCGGCCAGGAACTTGGCGGTGGCCAGGGCCGAGGTCCAGATCGCATCGGACTCCACGTTCAGGCCGAGACGGCCAAGGCGCAGCGCCAGGTCGCGGGTGGTGTACATCGAGTTGTTCGTCAGGATCAGGAACGGGTGGCCGGTCTCGGTGAGCCGCGCGACGAACCGATCCGCACCGGGAACGAGGTGCTCCTCCTCGACGATCACGCCGTCCATGTCCATCAGCCAGCTGATGCGTTCGCGGTTCATCGTGGTCAGCGGCGCTCGAGCAGGAACAGCGTGCGCGGAGAGTCGGCAACCGGCGACTCGCGAAGGATGCGGAACGGGCCGCCGAACGCCTCGCGGAAGCCCTCGATCGTGTAGTGCTCGAAGATGTCGCGCCGCGCGGCCAGGAGGCGCCGTGTCATCGGGTCCTCCTTGGGGACGAACTCGACGATGGCGCGTGGGGCCATGCGGGCGAAGAGCCGCGCCACGCCGGGGAGCGGCACGTTGTTGCCGATGGCCAGATGGTGCACGAGCGCGAGAGCCAGGAGGACGTCCGGGTGGCCGCGCTCCAGGAAGGAGGCCCGCTCCTCGAGCGCCCACCCGATCGCCGGCGACGGGTTGGCCAGGTCGAGGATGAGCGGCAGGATCGACGGGTTGCCGTCCCCGCGCACGCGCAGCCAGTGGGCTTCGACGCTGGCGGCGTCCTGGTCCCAGGCGACGACCCGATAGCCCGCATCGGCGGCGAGCGTGCTGTAGACCCCGGTGTTGGCACCGACGTCCCACGCGCTGTGCCCGCCGACGTCGGCAAGCATGGCCCGCACGATCTCCGCCTTGCTGGCGGTGGCCGCCTCCGAGTACGAGGTCGTCGATGCGTAGGCGGACCAGTGGCTCGACGGCTTCCAGCGCAGGCCCTCGACCGTGCGGCGCAGCGAGTCGAGCAGGGCGCGCTGGCCGGTCTCGCTGATGCGGCGCTCCTTCTTCGCGCCACCGGGCTCGGGCGGCGGGTCATTGGCCGCGCGTCGCTGCGCGCCGGCGTGGAGGTGCAGATGCGCCGACAGCCCGAGGTTGAGGCGAGTCCGCCCCGGCAGAAGGCGAGTCGCGAGCTCGAGCGGGATGCCGTCGATGAACTCGCGCAGCATCAGGCCGCAGCGTGGGTCGCGGTGAGCGATGAGCGCCAGCGGGGCAAGGAAGTGCTCACAGAACTGCCGGTAGGCGGGCCACGGCTCGGTCGGGGCCGCCAGCTCGAACGAGAGGCTGTCGATCAGGATCGGGCGCCCGGCGTCGAGCTGGATGTTGTAGGAGCTGGCGTCCTTGAGCCGCATCCCGGCGTCGAGGGCGCGGGACTGGAGCTCGAGGGTGAGGAGCGCTGCCTCCTTGAGCTGCGAGAAGGACCACTCGTAGGGATACGAGACGACTTCGATCAGCCGCGGACGCAGGACGGCGACGGCACCGGGCAGAGCCGCCCGCTCGATCGGCTCCTCCTGGTGCTCGACGATCAGCCGATCGGCGACGAGCCGGTCATAGAGGCCGGTCGCGAGGAACGAGCTCCAGTCCCGGGCACCAGATTCCTGCACCTGGCGGTAGAGGACTCCATCGCGACGGAAGACGAACCCGGATGGATCCCGAAACGAGGCCGGGTCCACCATCGGAGCGTCAGCGATCGGTGGTGGCGTCCTCGCCGCCGTCGCTGCGGGTCGTGTCGTTGCGATTGCCGCGCACCTTGCTCCACGCATCGCCGATGACGCGTCGGAAGAAGAACGGGATCGCGAGCGCGCCGGCCAGGAGCACCTGGAGCAGCATGCTGCCGGAGCCGGGATCGATATATGCCAGGAACGGCATGGGTCTTTAGCCTCGGGTATGTTAGGCGGATGTTATACGGAGATCGGCGCGCCGACCACCGACGGCGCATCGACTTCACTGCCCTCCCGCTCCACCCGCTGCTGGCAGCCGCCTATCCGATCGTCTTCCTGTTCGCCACCAATGCGGCCGACCAGGTGACGCTCGACCCCCTCTGGCGCCCCCTGGCGTTGGCGGTGGGGGCGGCCGCGGTCGTGCTGGCGGCGACGATGCTGCTCGTGCGCGACTGGCATCGGGCCGCACTGCTGACGACCGTGCTGGTGGCCGCCTTCTTCGGGTATGGCCACGCCTGGAACGCGGCCGCCGAGGTGCTGGACAGCCAGTGGCCGCTCATCGGTGCCTGGCTGCTCCTGGCGGGCATCGGCCTGTTCGTGGCATGGCGCTTCGGGCGCCGGGCTCGGACCGCGACGCGTGCCCTGAACCTGGTTGCCGCCATCGCGCTCCTCCTCAACGCCTGGACCGTGGCCGGCACGATGGTTGCCTTCGGCGCGGTCGACGCGGCGCGTGACGACCTCAGCGACCTCGAGCTCGCACCGCCCGATCCGACCGACCTGCCCGATGTGTACTACATCATCCTGGACCGCTACGCCGGCTCGAAGGCCCTCGCCGAAACCTACGACTTCGACAACGAGCCGTTCCTGACGTCCCTCGAGGATCGGGGCTTCCGGGTGGCCCGCCACGCCCACGCCAACTACATCAAGACGCCTCTCTCCCTCGGGAGCTCGCTCAACCTCGAGCTCCTCGACGCCGAGGCGCTGAAGGAGGAGGCGACCGACGGGCAGGACCGCGAGCCGATCCATCGGGTCCTGCGCGACCATCTCGTCGTGCCGACCGCGCTGAAGGAGCTCGGGTACCAGTACATCCACGTCTCCAACTGGTGGACGCCATCGGCCACCAACGTCGACGCCGATCGGACGTTCCGGTACGAGGGCCAGGACGAGTTCTCGAGCGTGCTCGCTCAGACGACACTGCTGCGCGCCTTCAGCGAGCCCGAGGCCGCGCCGACCGATCCGTGGGACTGGCAGGTCCTCCGTCAGCACACCCTCTACGCGCTCGACCGGCTCGACGAGATTCCGGCGTTGGCGGGGCCCAAGTTCGTGTTCGCCCACGTGCTGCTGCCGCACGATCCGTACGTCTTCAACGCCGACGGCAGCTTCACCGGCCGCGCCCAGGTCGACGAGCTGGGGCAGGTCGAAAGCTATCGGCGCCAGCTGAGCTACGGGAACACCCGCATGCTCGAGCTGGTCGATCGCATCCTGGCGCGCTCGAAGGACGCGGTCATCATGATCCAGTCCGATGAGGGCCCCTTCCCCGCCCGCTACCGCGGCAACGAGTGGTCCTTCGACTGGCGCGAGGCCCGCGACGAGGAGCTCGAGGAGAAGTTCGGCATCCTGTTCGCCATGCGCGTGCCGGAAGCCGATCTCGACGCCGCCGGCTTCCACGACGCCATCACGCCGGTGAACACCTTCCGCGTCATCTTCAACGCTCGGTTCGGGACCGATCTCCCGATGCTTCCCGATCGCAGCTGGGCGCACGTCGACCTGTCCCACTTCTACGACTTCTTCGAGATCACCGATCGCCTGGACCGCGGCTGATCTCCGTCGTCAGGCCGGTGTGGCGGTG
This sequence comes from Candidatus Limnocylindria bacterium, assembly GCA_036380655.1. Taxonomy (GTDB): domain Bacteria; phylum Chloroflexota; class Limnocylindria; order QHBO01; family QHBO01; genus JACDBZ01. The sequence goes on from DASVEH010000317.1 coordinate 4,677, forward strand.
GCCAGCACCGCTCGCTCGGCCAGCGCGATGGGAAGCCCGCCCGACGAGGTGATGCCGTCGTGGAAGTCGCGCAGCGCATCGGTGTCGGATGCACCTCGCGCCGCAAAGAAGGCGTCGCGGATGCGAACGATCTCGAGGCAGCCGGTCAGGTAGGACGACGCCTGGGTCGGCCAGGCGCAGTAGCGGGTCACCTCCGCCTTCGCCGTCGGCTCGGTGAGCGCTGTGTGCGCCGTCATGAAGCTGACCGCCTCGCCCCAGCTCATCTCGCCCATATGGAGCGAGGTGTCCACGACGATCCGCGCGGCCCGGAAGATGGTGGCCTCGTACTGGAACATCTCGTGGCGCAGGTCGGTGAAGAAGCCCTGCTCGCGCATCATCCGCTCGGCGTACAGCGCCCAGCCCTCGCTGAAATAGGGCGTGCGGAACACCTGCCGGAGCCGTGACGGGTTGGCCTTCGACATGACGAGATGCCAGTGGTGACCGGGATATGCCTCGTGGACCGCGGTCGTCGGGATGCCGGGGAACGAGTTCGAGGCGAGCCGCTTCTGGATCTCGTCCTCGGATGCTCCATCGGGCGGGAAGGGGACGAAGAAGTGCCCGAGCATTCGATCCGAGAACGGCGGCGGCTGCATGTACGACGCGACCGCCAGCACCGGGCGCTGGAAGGGCGGCGACGGCACCACCGCGCACTCCTCGCCCTCCGGGAAGGAGACGAGCGCGTGCTCGCGCAGAAAGACGCGGGCTCGCTCGGTCCAGTCCTCGTAGCCGACGCGCATCGCCTCGGGCGTACGCGGATGGTCCTCGTTGAGCTCGTCGAGGACCTGTTTCCAGTCATCGGTCCCTCGCAGCTCTCGCGCGCAGCGGGTCAGCTCCGCGGCCAGCTCGTCGTACGCGGCCTGGCCACGATCCCGCAGCTCGCGGGCGCCGAACCCGAGCAGCTCCTTCTCGCGCAGCAGCGCCGAGTAGCGCT
>DASVEH010000318.1:0-7850 GCA_036380655.1 Candidatus Limnocylindria bacterium
GTTGAGGCCGATGAAGGCCAGGCTCACGAGCGCCGGCCCGTGGCCGCGCTCGTTTTCGTCTCCGATCGGGAACATCGGGCGGATGATAGAGCACGTCCCGCGCCATAATCGGGGCGTGGAGATCGAGGCACGACCGTTCGAAGGAAACCACCGCGCCTTCCTCGAATCGGTGGCGGTGGGCTTCTCGGAGCACCTGACCGATGAGGCGGCACCGAAGCTCGAGTCGGTTCTCGAGTTCGATCGCGCGATCGGCGCCTATGACGGCGAGCGACTGGTCGGCAACGCGGCCGCCATCAGCTTCGAGCTGACCATTCCCGGTGGCGTGCTGCCGGCTGCCGGCGTCACCACCGTCGGGGTTCACCCGACCCATCGGCGCCGCGGCGCGCTTCGCCAGATGATGCGACTCCAGCTCGACGACGTGCACCAACGCGGCGAGCCGCTGGCGGTGCTGTGGGCCTCCGAGGGAGGGATCTACCAGCGCTTCGGCTACGGGCTGGCCTCGATGCGGGCCGGCGTGAAGGTGGACCGTCATCGCAATGCGTTCCGCCGGCCGCACGAGTTCAGCGGGATGATCCGGATGGTCGGCGAGGACGAGGCTCGCGGCGCGTTCCCGGCCGTCTACGACGCGGTGCGTCCGACGCGTCCCGGCTTCTTCAGCTTCTCACCGGCGTTCTGGGACGCCGAGGTCTTCTACTTTCCCGAACGATGGCGGCGCGGCCGGGGCGAGCCGTTCCACGTCCTGCACGACGTCGGCGGCGTCGTCGACGGCTATGCCCGCTACGCCGTGCGCGACGGCGATACCACCGAGCTGTCGATCCTGGACATGGTGGCGGCCAACCCCGCCGCCCAGCTCGACCTGTGGCGCTACCTGCTCGACATCGACCTCATGAGCCGCCTCGAGTGGTGGAACCTCGCGGTGGACGACCCCCTGGTGCTGGCGGTGGCAGAGCCCCGCAAGCTCGAGATGTCGGTCGGCGACGCCCTCTGGCTGCGCATCGTCGACCTCTCGCCGGCGCTGGCCGCGCGCCGCTACCGCGCCGACGGACGCGTCGTCCTCGAGGTGGCCGATGAGTTCTGCCCCTGGAACGACGGTCGCTGGACGCTGAGCGTCGAGGATGGCGTTCCGTACGTCGAGCCCGCCACCGACACCGCGGACCTTGCCTGCGACATCACCGATCTCGCCGCGGTCTACCTCGGCGCGTTCAGCTTTGCCCAGCTCGCGGCAGCCGCACGCGTCGAGGAGCGGGCGCCCGGCGGCATCGGGCGCGCCGATGCGCTCTTCCGGACCGATCTCGCGCCATGGTGCCCGCGCGTCTTCTAGCGTCGCTCAGCGGGTCTCGCGCGGCGGATTCCGGATTCCGAGCCCGTTGATCGCGGCGCCGGCGACCAGCAGGCCGGCCGAGACGAGCATCGCCAGCTGAAACGCGTCGGTCGACGCGCGGCGAGCCGCATCGGCCAGGACCGCATCGGTGCCCTCGGGGGTGCTCGTGAGAGGCTGGACCTCCTGCCTGACCTCGGGGTCGTTCACGTTCAGGCCGGGCACGAGGTTGGCGAGCGTCGGGTAGAAGGTGGCCGTGATGGCGATGAAGAGGAGCGCACTGACGAGCGGGGCGCCGACGCGGCTGATGGCGTTGTTGATCGCCGAGCCGAGGCCGGCGTTGCGCACCGGCACGGAGCTCATGAGAGCGGTCGTCAATGGCGCCACGAGCATGCTGATGCCGACGCCGAAGACGATGAGCCCTGCCATGACGTCGACGAGGCTGGCGGCGGGCGGGAGCAGGCTGGCCGGGTCGGCGAGGTCGGCACGCCACGCCTGCGAGTCGGCCGGGATGCGCGCCAGCCAGAGCAGCCCGATCGCCATCACCAGCGGACCGACGGTCATGAACATCCGCGGCCCGAAGCGCGCGGAGAACTGGCCGGCGGGGGTCGACAGGAAGGTCAGCAGCAGCGCGACCGGGATGCCGATGGCCCCGGCCGCGAGCGGCGAGTATCCGAGCGTGCCCTGGAGGAAGAGAGGCTGGAAGGCGAGCGTCACGTAGAGCGCGCCATAGATGACGAAGGTCGAGAGGTTGACGACCGAGAAGTTGCGCGACGCGAAGAGGCCGGGCGGCACCAGCGGTCTCGGTCGGGTCAGCATGAGGATGGGGAAGGCGATCGTGGCGATGGCACCGACGCCGAGCGCGGCCCAGGCCACCGGGTCCTGCCAGGCCATCTCCTGCCCGCGGGTGGCCCCGAACGCCAGGCCGCCGACGCCGATGGCGATCACGATGGCACCGAGCCAGTCGAAGTCTCCGCGCGCGTCGGTGTCGCGGCTCTCCGGCACCTCGGCCGTGGCCCACAGCGCGATCGCGACGAGCGGCACGTTGATCAGGAAGGCGGCACGCCAGCTGACGGCCTGGACCAGGAAGCCCCCGAGCAGCGGCCCGACGATGATCGTGGCCGAGGTCCCCGACGCCCAGAGACCGATGGCGCGGCCTCGCTCCTCGCCTTCGAAGGCGGCCGTGATGATCGACAGGCTGCCCGGCACCAGCACCGCGCCAAAGCCGGCCTGCACGATTCGGGCGACGATCAGGGCCTCCATCGTCGGCGCCAGGCCGCAGGCCACGGAGGCGGCGCCGAAGCCGGCGAGCCCGATCCGGAACATCCGGCGCCGGCCGTAGAAGTCGTTCAGTGCACCGGCGAGGATGAGAAAGGCGGACAGCACGGCGAAGTACGCGCTGTTGACGTAGGTGAGTCCCTCGAGCCGCGCGACGAGCGTCGTCGGCAGCTCGCGCCCGATCGCGTCGAGGGCCACGTTCACGATCGTGCCGTCGAGGAACACGATGGCCGAGCCGAGGATCGTCGAGACGAGGACGGCGGTGCGCTGGTTCACGAGCGCATCGTACGTCGCGCCCGCAGAGTGGGCGCGCATATTTCAAGGAGAGCTGGTGCGCGCCTGATCGTCGTTGCCTGCCCGCCGGCGCCGGCGTAGGGTGGTCGACATGAGCAACGCCGCGCTCGATCGGCTGCTGGCGTTCCTGCTCGTCGCGCAACTGGCGACCGGGCTGCTGACCCTGCGCTCCGGCGTCCCCGCGACCGCCCCGCTGTTCTGGCTGCACGGCATCCTCGGCGGCATGCTGCTCGTCGCCGCCGCCGAGAAGCTTCGGCGCAGCATCAAGCCGGCACTCCGGGCACGGCGCTGGTGGCGGCTGGCGCTCGGCGCGGTCCTGACGCTCCTTATAGCGGCCGCCCTGGCCGGGGGCTTCGGCTGGGTGGCGAGCGGCCGGATCTGGTCGATCGGCCCCTGGACGATCCTGACGCTCCACGTCTGGGCCGCCCTCGCCGCCGTGCCGATCGTGCTCGTCCACCTCGCTCCACGCCGTTGGCGCCTGATCCGCCCAAGACCAGGCGGGCCGCGGCTCAGTCGCCGGACGCTCCTGGCCACCGCCACGATCGGGATCCTTGGCGCCGCCGCCTGGGCCGGTGCCGAGGTGCTCGATCGGGTGCGTGGAGGGACGCGCCGCTTCACCGGCTCGCGCCTCCTGCCGGACGGCGGCATCCCGCCGCCGACCACGTTCTACGGCGAGGGCGCGCCGGCGATCGATATGGCCACCTGGCACCTCCGCGTGCGGGGCACGGTGGCGCGGGAGCTGACACTGGATCTGGTCGCCCTGAAGGAGCTCGGCGTCGAGGAGAGGGAAGCCACGCTCGATTGCACGTCGGGATGGGTCATGCGAACGTCGTGGATCGGGACGCCGCTGAGCGCGGTCCTCGCCGCCGCCGGCGCCGACGCGAGCGCGCCATTCGTGAGCGTTCGATCCGCAACGGGCTGGATGGTGCCGCTGGAGCGCGAAGACCTACCCGATGCCCTCCTCGCCACCGATGTCGCCGGCGAACCGCTTCCGGCCGCCAATGGGGCCCCATGCCGGCTGGTCGCGCCACGCCGCCGGGGGCTCGATTGGATCAAATGGGTCGATGAGATCAGGGTCGGATAGATCGGGGTGCGCGGTTGTGCGCGGCGCCGATGCCAGATGCCGACGAACAACGGCGCGGGCAGGCTCTAGAGCGACTCGAAGCGCGCGGTGAAGTGACGCAGCGCCGTGGGCTGCTCGACGATCCGCATCCCCCGCAGCCCGTCGGCGTGGGCGGCGACCCAGCGGATCACCTCGATCACGTAGTCGATGTGCGACTGGGTGTACACCCGGCGCGGAATGGCGAGACGCACCAGCTCCATCGGCGCGGGGGACTCCGAGCCGTCGGGATGCTGCCCGAACATCACCGTCCCGATCTCGCAGCCGCGGATGCCGCCCTCCCGATAGAGGGCGCAGGCGAGCGCCTGGCCGGGGTACTGGAGCGGCGGGATGTGCGGGAGCAGTCCTGCCGCGTCGAGGTACACGGCATGCCCACCGATGGGCTGCACGCACGGCACGCCCGCCGCGACGAGCGCATCGCCGAGGTAGGCGGTGGAGCGGATGCGATAGCGCAGGTAGTCGTGATCCACCACCTCGCGCAGCCCGGCGGCCATGGCCTCGAGGTCGCGGCCGGCGAGCCCGCCATACGTCGGGAAGCCCTCCGTCAAGATGAGCAGGTTCCGGCACTGCTCGGCCCAGCCGTCGTCGTTCATGGCCAGCCAGCCACCGATGTTGGCGAGGGCGTCCTTCTTGCCCGACATGGTCATGCCATCGGCCAGAGAGGCCATCTCGCGCACGATGTCGGGCACCGATGCATCGGCGTAGCCATCCTCGCGCTCGCGGATGAACCAGGCGTTCTCCGCAAAGCGGCAGGCATCGAGGAAGAGCGGCAGGCCGTACCGGTCGCAGATGGCGCGCACGGCGCGCAGGTTGGCGAGGCTGACCGGCTGACCGCCTCCCGAGTTGTTGGTGACCGTCACGAACACGACCGGGACGTTCTCGACGCCGCGCTCCCGGATGAGGGCGTCGAGCGCATCGATGTCCATGTTGCCCTTGAACGGGTGGATGGTCGACGGCTGGCGGCCCTCGGGAATGACCAGGTCGACTGCCTCGGCGCCCGTGAACTCCACGTTGGCGCGGGTCGTGTCGAAGTGCGTGTTCGACGGGATGACCTTGCCTGGCCCGCCGATGACGCTGAACAGGATCTTTTCGGCCGCCCGGCCCTGGTGGGTCGGGATGACGTGCGCGAACGGCCAGAGCTCTGTGACCGCGTCACGGAACCGGAACCAGGAGGGCGACCCGGCATACGACTCGTCTCCGCGCTGGACGCCGGCCCACTGCTCGGCGCTCATGGCGCCCGTCCCCGAGTCGGTCAGGAGGTCGATGAGGACGTCATCGGCGTGCACGTTGAACAGGTTGTGGCCGGCCTCGCGGAGCTTGGCCGTGCGCTCCTCGACGGTCGTGAGCCGGATCGGCTCGACACTCTTGATCCGGAACGGCTCGATGATCGTCTGAAAGCGCTCCATCTGGGGGGCAGCATAGCGAGGCTGTTCCCCGCCGGTGGTGGCATGTTCCGTCCCGGGCAGGCATGATGCGGCCATGGGGCGCTTGCTCGCCGTCTGCGGCTGGCTGGCATGGCAGACACGGAGGCCGTTCAGCGGCCGGAGATTGAGACCGGTGGGAAGGGCCATCGCGCCGCTCCTGGCGGTCGGCCTGCTGGTGCTCGCCGCCATGCCGGTCGTGCTGCCGCTGCTCGAACCGCAGCCGGAGGACGCGACCGTCCAGCAGATCTTCGACGGGACCACGACCCACCCGGAAGGATGGCTGCGGCTGCGGGGACGCATCACTCCGCTGGCCGAGACGCCGACCGGGGAGCGAGGCTCGTTCGCGCTCCTCACCGACGAGGAGAACCCCCTCCGCGCCATCGTCGTCGAGGCCTCGAGTGACCTCGAGGCTGCCGACCGCACGGCGATCACGGGCACGCTGACGGCCGGGTCGGTGGTCGTCGCGGAGGAGCTGCCGATCGAGGCAACGGTGGCGGGGACTCCGCCTCGCATCGTCTCCGATCAGCTCGTCGTGCTGGACCCGGCCACGACTGCCACCAGGTCCGTGCCATGGCCGCTGGCCATTCCGCCGGTCCTGCTTGCTGCCATCCTGCTCATCGGCGCCCGGGCGGGCTACCCGATCTTCCGGCCAACCGCCGAGATCGATGTCCTCGCCAACCCGCTGGCGCCGGGCGAGCGCATCCCGACCGCCTACGGCGGCCGGATCGGACCGACCGAGGCGGATCTCGCCGACCCCGGCGGCGCGCTGCTCCTCGTTCGGCGGGGGCCGAAGGGCAACCTGCTGACGGCACAGCCGCTGACCGATGGGGGGCCGGCGCCGTCCCCGGTCACCATCGGGGGAAGCTGGACCAGCGGGCGGATCGGGTCCGTGTTCACCGTGCGCGAGACCGTGGCGGCGCTCCGGCTGCGCTCGGAGCTCGTCGATGCGATCTTCCTGTTCGCTCGAACCGCCGAGCGTGACCGGGTGGCGGCGCTCGTCGCGGTTGACCGATGAGCCGTCAAGGGCTTGCCAGACCGGGCAAGATGCTCGCAACACCTCCATGAAGGAAGGACCGATGGCCTGGGAGTCCCTCGGCGGCCGCCTCGCCTCCGCGCCGGCCGCCACAAGCTGGGCGGCGGAAGAGCTCCAGGTGTTCGCCATCCACTCCGACGGCGCGATGTGGAACCGCTACTGGGATGGCCGGCGGTGGCACGACTGGGAGTCGCTCGGCGGCGAGCTCGTGGGCGACCCCGCCGCCTGCAGCTGGGGATCCGACCGCATCGACCTGTTCGCGCGCGGCGCAGACGGCACGCTCCAGCATTGCTGGTACGAGCCGGGTGGTTGGACCGGCTGGGAGTCGCTCGGCGGCGAGCTGGCCTCGGACCCGACCGCCGAGAGCTGGGGCCCGAACCGCCTCGACGTCTTCGCCCGCGGTCCCGAAGGCGACCTGATCCACGCCTGGTGGGACGGCGGCATCTGGTCCTGGGACAAGCCCGGACCGTAGGCCGCCCTATGCCAGCCGCATGGCCACGATCGTCACGACGTAGGCGGCCAGGAGCAGCCCTCCCACCACGAGGTTGAGGTTCACGTTGCTGCCCATGACCGCCATCAGCGTGTAGGGCGAGTCGTAGTGGACCTTCAGCCCCTCGTGGACCCGAAACGCGAGCGGCACCGCCGCCAGGGCGATGAGGGTCGGCCACGGAAGGACCCCACCGATCGCGCCCACCGCGATCACCGCGAAGGCAGCCAGCGCCGCGACCAGGTAGCCGGTGCGGATCGCGTCCGGTGCGAAGCGAACCGGGAGCGTGCGCTTGCCGGCCTGTGCATCGGAGCGACGGTCGGGGATCTCGTTCACGAACAGGATCAGGGCGATCAGGATCCCGGGCACCAGTGAGAGCAGGAAGGGCTCCCAGGCGAGCCGCCCAGTCTGCACGACATAGGCGCCGAGCAGCATGATCGGGCCGAAGCCGACCGCCACCGCGATCTCGCCCAGGCCGCGGTACACCAGCTTGAGCGGCGGGGCGGTGTAGGCGACGCCCACCAGGATCCCGGCGACGCCGATCAAGAGCAGGGTCAACGAGCCGGTGATCGCCACGAGCGCCAGGCCGATGACGGCCGCGGCCGCGAACAGCCCGAACGCCAGGACGGCCAGGCCACGGATGGTGACGAGGTCGTAGACGACGACGCGCGATCCACCGGAGAACTGGGTGGGGTTGGGGTTCGCGTCATCGGCGCCCGACAGGGTGTCGAAGATGTCGTTCGTGACGTTGATGGCCAGGTGCGCGAACGATCCACCGATGAGGGTCAGCAGTGCCGTCCACCACGTGAAGGCGCCGTGGCTGGCGGCCACAGCGATCCCGAGCAGGACCGGGACCGCCGTCGCCGACAGGAAGGGCAGCCGCGTCGTGCGCAGCG
>DASVEH010000319.1:0-3301 GCA_036380655.1 Candidatus Limnocylindria bacterium
GCACGTCGAGCCGCGCCGTGATTTCATCCGTGGCGAGGCCCGCAAGGTCCGCAACCTCGACATCTGACGTTCGACACGAAAGGCAGTCAGACCGATGCCATCACGACACGTGGCCGACCTCCGGCAGGTGGCCCAGAAGACGGGCCGCTCACTCGACGAGTGGTGCGAGCTGCTGGAGGCGAATGGAGTGGGAGACCGGCGCGAGGCGGTCAACATGCTCCGCGACTCGTACGCGGTGAGCCATGCCTTCGCACTGGCCATCGCCGACAAATGCCTTCGCAGCTCCGGCGATGACGAGTGGGGTGCTGCCGACTACGACGCCGAGGAAGGATTGGATCGCTGGTAACCATGGAGGGCGAGGCGCGCACCCTCGGCGACAGCCGGTCGATCGTGGCCGAGGACGGCCGACGCTACGCGTTCGCCGATCACAACTGCTTCGCCTGCGGTGCCGAGAACGCCATCGGCATGCGCCTCCATATCGAGATCGGCGAGGGCACGGCTCGCGCCGCCTGGCGGGCGGGGGACGACTACGTCGGCTGGAGCGACAAGGTCCATGGCGGCATCATCGCCACCCTCCTCGACGAGGTGATGGCCTGGGCGCCCTCCAGCTACGACTCGTGGGCGGTGACCGCCGAGATGACCGTTCGCTACCGATCGCCCGCGACCCCGGGCGAGGAGCTGCTCGCCACCGGACGCGTGGCGAAGCGACGGCGCCGCATCTACGAGGTCGAGGGCGAGGTGCGCGGCGCTGATGGCCGGCTGATCGCCGAGGGCCGTGGCCGCTATCTCGGCGCATCGCCGACCCAGAAGGCGGAGCTCAAGGACCGATACGGGATGGCGCCGGGGACCGCGGGAGAATGAACTTCAATGCGACAAACGCGACACTCTCCGTGAGGAGCTAGGCGATGGAGATGGATCGGGTCGGCAACGTTCGAACGGTCGCCATCGAGGACGAGATGCGCACCGCGTACATCGACTACGCGATGAGCGTCATCGTCGCGCGGGCGCTGCCGGACGTCCGCGACGGCCTCAAGCCCGTGCATCGGCGAATCCTGTACACGATGCACGAGATGGGGCTGCGCTCCACCGCCGCCTATCGGAAGTGCGCCGGCGTCGTCGGCGAAGCGATGGCCAAGTACCACCCGCACGGCGACCTCGCGCTGTACGAGACCCTCGTCCGCATGGCGCAGGACTTCAGCCTGCGCTATCCGCTCGTCGACGGCCAGGGGAACTTCGGCTCCGTCGACGGCGATCCGCCGGCCGCCATGCGCTACACCGAGGCACGGATGGCCTCGATCACCGACGAGATGCTGGCCGACATCGAGAAGGAGACCGTCGACTTCGTCGACAACTACGACGGCCGCCTGCGCCAGCCCACCGTGCTCCCCTCGAAGCTGCCGAACCTGCTCGTCAACGGCTCGTCAGGGATCGCGGTCGGCATGGCGACGAACATCCCGCCCCACCACCTCAACGAGATCTGCGACGCCATCGCGGCGCTCATCGACAACCCCGAGCTGAGCGTCGAGGAGCTGTGCGCGATCGTCACCGGTCCCGACTTCCCGACCGGAGGCACGATCTTCCGCTACGAGGAGCAGCGCAATCCCGTCACCGGTGAGAAGGAGCGCATCGACGCCATCCGTCACCTCTACGCGACCGGTCGCGGCCGCATCATCGTGCGCGGGCAGGTCGCCTTCGAGGAGGCGCGAGGCGGGATGGCGGTGGTCATCACCGAGCTCCCGTACCAGGTCAACAAGACGACCCTGATCGAGAAGATGGCCGACCTGGTGGCCTCAAAGAAGATCACCGACGTTCGCGACATTCGCGACGAAAGCGACAGAGACGGAATGCGGATCGTCGTCGAGGTGAAGCGTGACGGATCCCCGCACACCGTCATGCAGCAGCTCTTCAAGCACACCCCGCTGCAGACCAGCTTCAGCGCGAACATGCTGGCCCTCGTCGACGGACAGCCCCAGACGCTCGGGCTCAAGAAGATGCTCGAGCACTACATCTCGTATCGGCGCGACGTGGTCCGCCGCCGGACCGAGTTCGATCTGGCACGCGCCCAGGAGCGGGCTCACATCCTCGAAGGGCTCAAGATCGCGCTCGACAACCTGGACGAGGTGATCTCGACCATTCGAGCCGCGGCCGATGTCGACGCCGCGCGATCGGCCCTCATGAAGCGCTTCGGGCTGACCGAGGTGCAGGCCAACGCCATCCTCGAGATGCAGCTGCGCCGCCTGGCCGCTCTCGAGCGCAAGAAGATCGAGGACGAGTACCGCTCGATCATCCAGCTCATCAGCGAGCTCGAGGATCTGCTGGCCAACCCGCGCAAGATCCTCACCGTCATCAAGGACGAGCTGACCGCGCTCGTGAAGCGCTACGGCGACGACCGGAAGACCCGCATCCAGGCCGATGCCAACCGCGAGCTCACCGCCGAGGACCTCGTCCAGGCGGAGGACGTGGTGGTGACCCTCAGCCAGCGTGGCTACATCAAGCGCCAGCCGATCAGCACGTTCCGCTCCCAGCGGCGCGGTGGCCGCGGCAAGCTGGCCATGCTGACCCGCGAGGAGGACGCCGTTCGCCACCTGCTGGTCGCGAACACCCACGACAACATCCTCTTCTTCACGAACCGTGGGCGCGTCTTCATCACCAAGGTGCACACCCTGCCCGATGCCTCGCGCCAGGCGAAGGGCCTGCCGATCATCAACCTGCCGGGCGTGCAGGTGGAGCAGCGCGAGTACGTCAGCGCCATCATCAGCCTCCCGCAGTTCGAGCCCGGCCACTACCTGGTGATGGCCACCCGCAAGGGGATGATCAAGAAGACGTCTCTCGAGGACTACGCCAAGATCCGCGCCAACGGGCTCATCGCCATCAACCTCATCGACGGCGACGAGCTCCAGTGGGTCGGGCTCTCCGACGGGCAGAACGACATCATCGTGGCCACCCGGAACGGCCAGGCTGCGCGCTTCACCGAGCGCGAGGTCCGGCCGCTCGGCCGCGGCACCCAGGGCGTCACCGCCGTGCGCCTCAAGGGCGATGACGAGGTGATCGGCATGGAGGTGATCGAGCACCTCGACCAGCAGCTGCTCGTCGTCACCGAGCAGGGCTTCGGCAAGCGGACCGATATCGCCGACTTCCCGGTGAAGCACCGCGCCACCGGCGGCGTCATCGCCAACTCCCTCAACAAGGAGACCGGGCCGGTGGCCGCCATCCGGATCGTCGGACGCGAGGACGAGGAGCTGATGCTCATCACCGAGCTCGGCACCATCCTCCGCACCGAGGTCGGCGGGATCAACCGATA
>DASVEH010000320.1:0-2407 GCA_036380655.1 Candidatus Limnocylindria bacterium
GATCGCACCGAGCTCCTCGCCGACGCAGGCGATGATGTCGTTGATGCCGCGGGACCGGGCGTCATCGGCTTCGCAGTCCACGCGGCCGTCGGCGCCGAGCAGGGCGAGCTCGCCGGCGGCCTCGTAGGCCGCATCGGTGCCCGAGAAGGCATTGAAGTAGGTCATGACCGCCAGCCGCGCGTCCGGCGCACGGGCATCGAGCGCATCGGTCAGCTCGCCGATGATCTGGCGGTAGTTCGCCTCGAAGTCCTCGAGCGTCAGGGCCAGCAGCCGGAGGCAGTCCGGGCCCTGCGGCGACGCGGCGCAGGTCTCGGTGCGCAGCAGCTGGAGCAGGTCGTTGCCGCCGATGTCGAGCGTGACGAGCGTCACCGGCGGATCGCCGGCGGCAATCGCCTCGATCGCCGAGGCCAGCTGGCCGTTCCGGATCATCGAGCCGCTCGTCTCGCCGCTCACGGCCAGGTTGGCGAGCTCCTCGACCGCTGGCTGCTCGGCAAAGAGCCGTGCGACGTATCCCGTCTCTTGCGGGCGTGTGGCGCCGACGCCGACCGCCAGCGAGTCGCCCAGCGCCAGGTAGGTCCCGGCCGCCGCGGCCGTCGGTGTTGGCGACGGAGAGGGCGTGGGGGTCGGGGTGACGGTGGGGGTTGGTGCTGCGGAAGGAGTCGGCCCGAAGGTCGTCCGGGCGGAGCTGGATGGCGCGGGATCCGAGCCGGTGCAGGCGGCCAGAGCCAGCGCGAGGGCGAGGGCGACGACGACGGGCATCGGTGACGCCCTAGCCGGCATCAGTCACCCGGCGTCGGATCCTTCTTCGGAGTGCGCTTGGCGGCGGCGTGCGCGACCGCGAAGGCGCGGCTCTCCTCGGCGTACTGCTCGAGCGCGCTGTTGAACGCCTCCAGGAACGCCTCCTTCTGGTGGTGGCTGTACTGGTCGACCTGCGCCTCGGGCAGGTCGGAGATCTTCGAATACGGCATCTGCGTAACCTCCTTACAGGACCGATCCCGTCGCAGGCGGCATGCCGGACGGCGAGGATCCCGCTCAGGTCAGGCCGGGATCGGCTCCGGGTAGCGCTCGACCAGCCGGAAGCGCTGGCAGACGATGAGCGTGTCGTCCGAGAGCGACCAGTCCGGGCGCTCCAGGCGGCTGCGGAGCTCGTCGGCGTAGGAGTTCCAGAAGCGCTCGTGCGCCTCGCGCCAGTGGCGCGCATCGGTGAAGCCCTCGCCCTCGTCGCGGGCGAAGTCGTCGTCGACGTCGGCCATGCGCAGGATGCGGCACTCGGTCGTCTCGATCTCGCCGACGAACCGGCCGTCAGCGTCGATGACGGCCTCGCGCATCCCGGGGGTCGGCACGGTCTCGCCGTCGAGGATCATCTCGTCCAGCAGGCCGGCCGTGGCCGTCTTCGTGCCCGCCATGACGAGATCCACGAGCTCGCGTCGCAGATCGGTACCGGGCATGGCGAAGCCGATGACCTGGAGGTCGCGGAAGGTCGCCGGATCGGTCATGAGGACAGCGTAGTCGTTGGTCGGGCTTCTCAGCTCGGGCGGCGGAAGGCGCGGCGCTCCCTCTCGACCGGTTCACGGCGATGGCAGCCGACGAGGTGGTCGTTGACGATCCCCATCGCCTGCATGAAGGAGTAGACCGTGGTAGGTCCGACGAAGGACCAGCCACGGCGCCGCAGATCCTTGCTCATGGCGACAGACTCGGGGCTCGTGGTGATCTGCATCAGGGTGTCGTGGTCCATGAGCTCGGGCCGCGTCGACGGGTCCGGCTCGAAGCCCCAAACGTAGGCGCCGAGGCTACCGACCTCGTCGCGCAGCTCGGCGTAGCGCCGGGCGTTATTGATGGTGGACTCGATCTTCCCCCGATGCCGCACGATGCCGGCATCGGCCAGCAGGCGCTCGACGTCGTCGGGCCCGAAGGCGGCGACCGCGGCGGGCTCGAACCCCGCGAAGGCACTGCGGAAGTTCTCCCGCTTGCGCAGGATCGTCAGCCAGGAGAGGCCCGACTGGAACCCCTCCAGGATCAGCTTCTCGAAGAGCCGCCGATCATCCGCCACCGGGCGACCCCACTCGTCGTCGTGGTAGTGCCGGTAGAGCTCGTCGCCGGCGCCCCACCAGCAGCGCCCGAGCCCATCCTGGCCGATGACGATCCCGGCCGGCGCCTTCACGTCCCCTTCCCTGACCTCATGGCGCGCAGCCTACCCCGATGGGGTTCGGGCAGTCCGTCTGGCGAGCCGTCAGCTCCATCAGCGCATATAGCACTACTGATATAACGGCTGACAGTTGCCAACCCCGCGATAAAGCGAGGCGTCCCAATCGAGCGTGGCCATAATGGCGGCGTCATCGAGAGGGGCCCATGACCGGACTCAGGGATCGAAAGAAGGTGCGTCAGCGAGAGGCACTCGTCGACGCGG
>DASVEH010000321.1:0-3963 GCA_036380655.1 Candidatus Limnocylindria bacterium
TCATGAAAGCCGATAACACCCGAAGCCGGTGGGCCAACCGCAAGGAGGCAGCCGTCGAAGGTGGGATTGGTGATTGGGACGAAGTCGTAACAAGGTAGCCGTACCGGAAGGTGCGGCTGGATCACCTCCTTTCTAGGGAGATATGTGGAGCCGGTTCGCCGGATCCACGATCCCAGGTCGATCGGTCAGCTCGCCGCAAGGTCCGATGCTCGAGGGAGCATCGGAGAATGAGCTGAACCGCCCTCGAATCTCGACCTGATTCCCGCTGATAACGCGGATTCCTGTCACTCTTCAGCGAGGCAAGCCGCGCGCGAAGCCGTCCTATCGGGGACGGCTTCTTCGTTTTGTGCCGGCCTTCGCCGCCGGCCGCCGCTCAGCGGCGCCGGTCGTCGGGCCGCGTTCCGAAGCCGCTCCCTAGGCCGGGATGATGTCGATCCAGCCGCCGAAGCCGCGACGAAGAAGGCGACGACGATGAGGACGACTGCCCAGCCCAGGATCCGGCGCGCGAGCTGGCTCATCGCATGCGTCCCGCCACTGCGGAGCGCCGCCATCCGTTCGCGGGCGCGGGCCGCTTCGCTCGAGACACCCGCCAGAGGATCAGGTCGGTCATCCAGGCGCATCGGTCAATCCTCCGTCAGGCGGTGAAGCCGGGGACGTCGATCGCGCCCAGCCATCCGAGCATGGCGTAGACGATGAGGGCCGCGGCGACGAGCACGAGGACCCATGCGGTGACGCGTCTGGAGCCGGCGCTGATCTCGCGGCCGTGGGGATTGCCGGCTCGCTGCTCGCGTTCCGCTCGACGAGCCTCGGTCTCGCTCCAGTCGTTCGGGGTCATCCCGGTGCCAGAATTGAAGCCCATGAGGTTCACCCAGCCCTGCGTGACGACAGCGTACCAGCGGCCGGGAAGGGGGTCCGCTTGCCGAATCGATCAGGCGGCTGCTACGATGCGCGCTCCCGAGGGGCGTTTAGCTCAGCTGGTTAGAGCACTGCCCTGATAAGGCAGAGGTCTCTGGTTCGAGTCCAGAAACGCCCACCACCTCACCTCCCTCGACCGATGGAGCGCCCGTGTCCTCTGAGCCGGCGGCGACGCCGATGACCGACGAGCGCCCGATGGGAGTCCTCGACACGCCGAATGAGGATCGAGTCCTCCATGCCGCGCTGGGCGGCGTCGTGTACGCCCGCCATCCCGTGCGCACCCATCTGGTGACGGCCACCGACGACGCGGCCGACGTTGTCCGTCGCTACGTCGGCAGTCTCGGTCCCGACGTCCGCCTGGTGGCCGTCAGCGAGCGCATGGTGGCGATCACGCAGGGCCGCTCATACCCGATGGACCAGGTCCGGCCTGGGCCGTTGGCGAGGCTGCTCGTGCGGTTCGTGACGCGTCCCGGCTACGGGATCGGTCTCGGGACGCCGCAGACCATGCAGCTGGCGATCGACGAGGTCGGCGCGCCGCGCATCCTGTTCGCGGCAGCGGCATCGGCCCTGACCAAGCCGTTCGGGATCCATGGCGTCTTCTACCGGCTTGCCGGCCGTCAGGCCGCGGCCATCGACGGCCCGACCAGCTACACCATCCCGCCCTACAACCAGGCGGCCACCCTGGGGCCGAAGGATCCCGATGGCGCGGCGCGCACGATCGCGGCGGCGCTCGATGCACCGGTCGCCATCATCGATGCCAACGATGCCGGCTGCGCCGTGCTGGGAGCCAGCCCCGGGATCGATCGCCGATTCGTGCAGCGCCTCTTCGCCGACAACCCGCTCGGCCAGGCGCGGGAGCAGACACCCATCTGCGTCGTACGCGAGGTGCCGTGGCCCGCGGGTCAGGAGCTGCCCGACGAACCGCGGCGCCGGCTGACGCCTCCCTGACCCGACCGGTGGCCGACCCCGAGCTGATCCTGACGCTCTCCTGCCCGGACCGACGAGGCATCGTCCACGCCGTGGCGCGGGCGATCAGCGAGGGCGGCGGCAACATCCTCGACAGCCAGCAGTTCGGCGACCCGGACGCATCGGTCTTCTTCATGCGCGTTCACTTCGCCGATGAGGCCGGCGCCGGCCTCGCTTCCTGGCAGCAGGTCTTCGAGCCGCTGGCCGATGCGTACGCCATGCGCTGGGACCTCCACGACGCCGGACACCGTCCGCGCATCCTGGTGGCAGCCTCGCGCGAGGGACACTGCCTCAACGATCTGCTCTATCGCTGGCAGAGCGGCGCCTTGCAGGCCGAGATCGTGGCGGTGGCGTCGACCTCCCGCAACTTCGAGGGGCTGGCCGCGGGCTATGGCGTCCCGTATCACCGGCTCCCCGATCGCGAGGCGCCGGCGCAGGAGCGCGATGCAGCCCTGCTCGGGCTGGTGGCCGCTGAGCGCATCGAGCTGGTGGTGCTCGCGCGGTACATGCAGATCCTCGGCGCCGAAGCGTGCCGCGCCCTGGCGGGGCGGGCCATCAACATCCACCATTCATTCCTTCCTTCCTTCCGGGGTGCCCGCCCGTATGCGCAGGCGCATGCCCGCGGGGTGAAGCTCATCGGGGCGACCGCCCACTACGTCACCGAGGAGCTCGACGATGGCCCGATCATCGAGCAGGAGGTCGCCCGCGTCGATCACGCGCACAGCGTCGCCGAGCTGGCACGCGTCGGGCGCGACGTCGAGTGCGTCGCGCTGGCCAGGGCGGTGCGCTGGCACGTCGAGCACCGCGTGCTGATCCACGGCGACCGGACCGTGGTCTTTCGCTGACGAGCTTTGACCGTTACGGCGGCGCCGGATACGATGCGCGGGCCGTGGGGATGTAGCTCAGCTGGGAGAGCACCTCCTTTGCAAGGAGGGGGTCAGGGGTTCGAGTCCCCTCATCTCCACCACCACGTTCAGTCCGTGCCGCGCCGGCAGGCGGCGTTCTTGACCGCCCTCGGGCGGGGTGCTACAGTAACTCGGCTCTCGCGGGGAGACCCACCAGGTCCTCCTCGCGTTCGTTGTGACAAGCCCAACATTGATTCGTTCCTGACCCTGTGTCATCTGACCATTGGGCGCGACCCTCGTGGCGCCCATCGGTCAGCGGACACATCGCTGACGCCGTGACGTTTCGTCGCCTGGCGTCGACCGGAAGGCCCGTGCCAACAGGTGCGGCCGACCGGCGGGCCACTCGCACGAGCCGAGCACGGCGAGCATCCGTTCAGCGGATGCGCGACCTTAACATTCGAAGAATGGAAGCATCGATTTCGTCGAGGAGATTCCGACGCGACCGCATCGTTGCGACGGCCAGCACCGTGCTAGCCGCGTGAACGTTGTAGGTCAAGCTACTAAGAGCACGCGGTGGATGCCTTGGCGCCAAGAGCCGACGAAGGACGTGGCAGGCAGCGAAATGCTTCGGGGAGTTGCGAGCAAGCGTTGATCCGGAGATATCCGAATGGGGAAACCCCCCAGGGGTAATGCCCTGGGACGCACGGTTGAATATATAGGCCGTGACGAGGACACCGAGGGAACTGAAACATCTAAGTACCTCGAGGAACAGAGAACATTCCGTTAGTAGTGGCGAGCGAAAGCGGAGAAGCCCAAACCGTGGCTGCGTGATAGGTCGCAGCCGTTGCAGTCGCGGTGTTGTAGGGCCGTTCAGCGGGAGCTGCGATTCCTGCAGGGAGTTACAAATCGGTTCGCTAGCAGAAGCGGCCTGGAAAGGCCCGCCGTAGTGGGTGACAGCCCCGTAAGCGAAAGCGATCCGACTCCCGGACGTGTCCCTGAGTACCACGTGGAAGGTCTCTTCATGTGGGAACCCGGGCGGACCACCGTCCAAGGCTAAATACTCTTGGCGACCGATAGCGAACCAGTACCGTGAGGGAAAGGTGAAAAGCACCCCGGGAGGGGAGTGAAACAGTACCTGAAACCGTGTGCTTACAAGCAGTCAGAGGGTGTTGCCCGCAGGCTTCGGCCGGCGGGTAGCCTGATGGCGTGCCTTTTGAAGAATGAGCCGGCGAGTTAC
>DASVEH010000322.1:0-6085 GCA_036380655.1 Candidatus Limnocylindria bacterium
ACGGCGATCTCGCCGCGATTGGCGATGAGGACCTTGCTGACCATGGTCAGGCCGATGCCGGCGCGGCCGCGCCGGTGCGAAGCAGCTCCACCGCGGCATCGAGGCCGGCGGCATCCCCGACGGTCGCGGACCGCATGCCCGGAGCGATCCGCCTCACCATCCCGATCAGTGCGGCGCCGGGGCCGCACTCGAGGGCCAGGTCGACGCCGTCGGCCACCATGCGCTCGACGCAGCGCACCCACTCCACCGGCGAGCGGACCTGCTCGGCGAGCAGCGCGCGGATCCGTTCGGCATCGGTCAGAGGCTCCGCGGTCACGTTGCTGATCATCGGCACGCTGGCATCGTGCCAGTCCTCGCTCTCGAACGCCGTCGCCAGGCCATCGGCCACGTCGGTCATCAGCGGTGAATGGAAGGCGCCCGAGACCGGCAGGCGCACCACGCGCCTGGCGCCGGCCGCGCGCATGGCGTCCTCGGCCGCCTCGAGCGCGTCACGCCGGCCCGAGATCACGACCTGGCCAGGCGCGTTGTCGTTGGCCACGACGAGCTCCGTCGGGCGCCCGGCGGCGGCGACGACCTCCTCCACCGCCGAACGATCGAGGCCGATCACCGCGGCCATGCCACCCTCGGCGTCGACGGCCGACATGAGCCGCGCCCGGATGGACACCAGTCGAAGGGATGCGGCGAAGTCGAGCACGCCGGCGGCGACGAGCGCCGCGTACTCCCCCACCGAGTGGCCGGCGACCACCCGCGGCTCGACCCCGACCCGTTCGCGGAGGGCGCGGTAGGCGGCGACCGAAGTCGTCAGCAGGCAGGGCTGCGTCTGGCGGGTATCGTCGAGCCGCTCCTGGGGGCCCTCCCAGCAGGTATCGCTGACGGACCAGCCCAGCACCGCATCGGCCTCGTCGAAGGTCGCACGGGCGGCGTCCGACCGCTCTGCCAGCTGGCGGCCCATCCCCACGATCTGCGAGCCCTGCGGGCTGAACAGCAGGGCGACGCTCAACGGCCCATCTCCGCCGCCTCGAGCTCCAGGACGACCTGCCCGTACTCCACCGCCTCGCCGCTCTCCGCCACGAGGTGCCGGACCGTGCCACGCCGCGGGGCGCGGACGTCATGCCGGATGCCGAGCATCTCCACCTGGCCCAGGGCGTCGCCCTTCTCGACGGCCAGCCCCGGCCCGAGGCCACCCGCGTAGACGAAGAAGCCGACCGCCGGAGAGGCGACCCCCACCGACGACGGACTCGCGGCGGGGGCGGCGGCGGGCGCTGCTGCCGATCCGGCCTCGTCCACCGAGGCGAGCGCGTGCGGCGAGCCGGCGGCGCGCGCCACGCGGACGCGGAGCTCGCCCGACGCCACCTCGATCTCGCCCAGATCGTGGCGCGCCAGTCGTTCGGTCAGCTGCGGCACCAGGTCGTTGGCCGCTCGGGCAATCGCCTCGAGGGCGCGCTCCGCGTCCGTCATGCACCCCTCTCCGTCTCAGCGTCCTGGTCATCGCTCGGCCAGATCTCGCTCCAGCGCGGGCGGCGTGGCACCCCGGGCAGATGGAGGATCCTGCCGATCCGGCGTCGAAGCGACGGCACCTCGGGCAGCCCCGGGCTTCCGGCCCCGGTCTCGAGATAGGCGCCCATGCCGCGCAGCCGAGCATACCGCGTCATGAGCAGCTCGGTCGTGTCCCTGCCGGAGAGCCGGCGCATGGCCGAGATGATGGCCGACTTGAGCACCCGGCCGGTCTCGGCATGGTCGGTGTGCGCTCCCTCCCCGGGCTCGGCGACGATGGCGTCGACGACGCCGAGGTCCACCTGGTCGTCGGCGGTCATCCGCATCGCGGCCGCCGCGGTGCGGGCTTCGTCACGCGAGCGCCAGAGGATGGAGGCGCACCCCTCGGGGCTGATGACGGAGTAGACCGCGTTCTCGAGCGCCAGCACGACGTCCCCGACGCCGATGGCGAGGGCTCCGCCGGAGCCCCCCTCACCCAGCACGACCACCACGATCGGCACCTGCAGGCCCGTCATCAGCTTGATGCTCGAGGCGATCGCCTCGGCCTGCCCTCGCTCCTCGGCCGCGGGGCCCGGAAAGGCGCCGGCCGTATCCAGGAAGGTGACGATCGGCATTCCCAGCTTGTCGGCCAGGCGCATGAGCCGCTGCGCCTTGCGGAACCCCTCGGGGTGCGGCGAACCGAAGTTGCGGAGGATGTTGGACTCGGTGTCGGTCCCCTTCTGGTGGCCGATGACCATGACCGGCACGCCGTCCAGGGTCGCGGGGCCGCCGACGATGGCCGGGTCGTCGCCGAAGGCGCGGTCGCCGCGCAGCTCGAAGAAGCCTTCGAAGATGACCGGCACCAGGTCGAGCGTCCGCGGCCGCTGCGGATGACGCGCCAGCTGGACGCGCCGCCACGCCTCGTCGCTGACGGCCTCGGACGGCGCCGGGCCACGATCAACCATCGGCGCGTCGCTCATCGAGCCTCCTCCCGGTCGCCCGCCGGCGTGCTCGTTGGCCCCTTGCCGTTTCCGTCCGGCGGAGGCTCGACGTCGATCCCGATCGTCTCGCTCACCGCGCCGCCAAGCCGCTCGGCTAGTCCGGAGATGGCGCCGATCGGCCCCCAGGTGCGATCCGCCCCGGCCGGCATGCCGTCGTCGACGGCCGCCACCGGCAGCAGGCGCAGCAGCCGCGACAGCGTCGAGCGCAGTTCCGGGCGTGGCACGACAGCGTCGACGAAGCCGTGCGCCAGCAGGAACTCGGCGCTCTGGAAGCCCTCCGGCATCTCCTCGCCCACCGTGTCGGACGCCACCCGGGCGCCGGCGAAGCCGATGAGCGCCTTCGGCTCCGCCACGATGACGTCGCCGAGGCTGGCGAAGCTGGCCAGCACCCCGCCCGTGGTCGGATCGGTGAGGACGGCGATGAACGGAACGCCGGCGTCGTCGAGGCGCACGAGCGGTGCTGTCGTCTTCGCCAGCTGCATGAGCGAGAGGGTGCCCTCCTGCATGCGCGCGCCGCCCGATGCGCTGACGACGATGGCTGGGATGCGCTCTGCCAGCGCCGTCTCGAAGCAGCGCGCCAGCTTTTCCCCGACCACGCTGCCCATGCTGCCGCCCATGAACCGGAAGTCGAAGATGCCGATGGCGACACGCTGACCGTCGATGGCGCCGATGCCCCACACGACGGCATCCCGCAGGCCCGTCTTGAGCCGGGAGGCCTCGAGGCGGTCGACGTAGGGGCGATCGTCGTGGAAGCCGAGGCGATCGACCGACTCGAGGCCGGCGTCGCGCTCCTCGAAGCTGCCGCGGTCGAGCAGGAGGTCGATCCGCTCGCCGACCGACATCCGGAAGTGGTGCCCGCAGGACGGGCAGAGGCGCTGGGTGCGCTCGAGCTGCTTGTTGAAGACCTGCGCGTCGCAGGTCGGGCACTTGGTCCAGGCGTCGGACGGCGCCGCTCGGCGGCTGAACGGGAACTTGATCGGCAATCGATTCCTCCTCGTCCCGCTACCGATGGAGGAGCCGATGGGCGCCGGTGGCGCGACGGCTGCTGCGCCAGACGGCATAGGCGGTGACGCCGACGCCGACGGCCGACCCGACCGCGCCGGTCACGATGAGGCGGCCCGGATGGCGGAGGGCCCAGCCGACTGCGTCGCGCGAGGGGCTCGCGCCACCGGCCGTGGCGAGGCGGGTGCCGAGGCGTGCCTCGAAGCGCGGCCCGACCGGAGGCGCCACCAGCGTGGCGCGAAGGTCATCGGCAAGGGCCACCAGGGGCCGGGCGTCGGGCGCGACCCCCGCGGTCGCGGCAGCGACACGCTGAGGAACGCCGTCGAGAAGGCCGTCGAGAGCGTGGTCGAGGCGCTCGGCGGCGGAAGGCTGCTGGCTCATCACGCTCCTGCAAACACCGCGGGGCCCGTTACGTTACACCGGCCGCGCGGCCGGCGCCGTCAGACGGTCCGATCGAGCAGCGATCGGAGCTCGCGCAGGGCGCGGTGCTGGAGGACGCGGATGGCTCCCTCGCTGCGCCCGAGGACGTCGCCGATCTCGCGCGCGGTGAGCCCATCGACGAAGCGCAGGACGATGACCTGGCGGCGATCCTCCGGGAGCGAGCCGACGGCGGCGCGCAGCCGGCGCGCGTCGTCGGCCATGCCCGCCAGCCGGGCGGGATCGTCGCCCGCCATCGGCTCCGGCACGACGTCGAGCGGCTCCGTCCGGTGCCGGCTGCGGGCGCGAAGGGCGTTCGCCAGCTGGTTGTGCGCGATCCGGAAGAGCCATGAGCGGAAGCTCGCGCCCTCGTCGCGGAAGCGGTCGATGGCGTCGAGCGCCGCGAGGAAGGTGCGCTCGGTCGCGTCCTCCGCATCGTGATGGTCGCCGAGGAGGTAGAAGCTGTAGCCGTAGACCGGCTCCAGGTAGCGCCGGTAGAGGGTCGCGAAGGCGCGGCGGTCGGCCTGCGCCGCCCGCACGTCGGCGAGGTCGCGATCGATCGTCTCCCGGCGGCCCGCGCCCGGCTGCCCGGCGCTCATGCCGGCGCCGCCGCGCGCAGCCGCGTGATCTCGCCGCTGCTGAGCACCCGGGTGCCCTCGTCGGTCTCGACGACGAGGGCGCCGTGCTCGTCGATCGTCGTGGCGAGGCCCTCGACCCGGCCCTCGCCGGTCTCGGCACCGACCCGCGTGCCGATCGTCACGCACGCCTGCCGGTAGCGGTCCAGCGGAGAGCTTCCGGCCTCGATCGCCACCACCTCCCCGTCGAGGGCGTCGAGCAGGTCGGCGAGCAGCTCGACCCGGTCGATCGGGGCACCGGCAAGCTCCGCCAGCGAGGTGGCGCCGGCCGCGATCTCCGCCGGCATCTCGGCGCGAGGCCAGTTGACGTTGATCCCGATGCCGATCACGGCCGACGAGATCCGCTCGCCGTCCACCGTCGTCTCCAGCAGCAGGCCGCCGAGCTTGGCGCCATCCGCGGCGACGACGTCGTTCGGCCACTTGAGACCCACCGACGCCCGCGTCGCGCAGGCGGCCCGCGCGGCCAGCGCGGCCGCCATGCCAAGCTGCCACCCGTCGCGTGCGGCGAGGCGCGGTCGCACGGCGACGCTCATCATCAGGTTGCGCCCGGCCGGTGAGACCCAGCTGCGGCCGCGGCGGCCGCGACCGGCCGTCTGCTCGTCAGTGGCCACCGCGCGGCCCTCGCCGCCAGGCTCGTCGAGCAGCGCCCGGGCGCGATCGTTGGTCGAACCGATCGTGGCGTGCCCCTCGATGCCACGGCCGATCCGTCGCCGCGGGCGATCCGCGCGGTGCCAGTCGGTCATGCCGACACGATACCCCCTCGGCAGGCGGGAGGCCCGATACCGGTACGGTACACTCGCCGTCGCAATGAGCCAGACCCTCGATGCCCGTGATGCTCCGCCCCGCCCTCTGCGCGAGCGGGTGTTCAGCGGCATCCAGCCATCGGGCGCCTCACACCTCGGGAACTACCTCGGGGCGCAGGCGAACTACGTCGCCATGCAGGACCAGTTCGACACGATCTACGGGATCGTCGACTACCACGCATTGACGACGGTTCACGACGGTGCGGAGCTCCGCTCCCTGACGCACGAGATGGTGCTCGACCTGCTGGCGGTCGGCCTCGACCCGGGACGCTGCGCCCTCATCCGGCAGTCGGACTTTCCCGAGCACGCGGAGCTGACCTGGATCTTCAACACGGTCACGCCGGTGAGCTGGGCGGAGCGCACCCCGACCTACAAGGAGAAGCGCCAGCAGGGCATCGAGAACAGCCTCGGGCTGCTCGACTACCCGGTCCTGCAGGCCGCCGACATCGTCATCTACAAGGCGACCCGCGTGCCGGTCGGCAAGGATCAAGCGGCCCACCTCGAGCTGTCGCGCGAGATCGCGCGGGCCTTCAACCGCCGCTACGGCCCGATCTTCCCAGAGCCGGAGCCCGTCTTCACCGAGGCGCCGGTAGTGCTCGGCATCGACGGCGCCACGAAGATGAGCAAGAGCGCGGACAACACCATCCCGATCTTCGCCGAGCCCGACGAGATCCGCCGGGTGGTGATGAGCATGGTTACCGATCCCCAGCGCATCAGGCGCACCGACCCGGGGCGACCCGAGGTGTGCAACGTG
>DASVEH010000323.1:0-2406 GCA_036380655.1 Candidatus Limnocylindria bacterium
TGTACTGGGACGCCGCGACGCTGACCGGAACGATCGGTCGCGCCATCGACGCCGGCTGGCAGGTGTCCGTCCACGCTGTCAGCACCGATGCGCAGGAGATGGTCCTCGACGCCTTCGAGGCGGCCATCGGCGCGACGGGTCCGAACCCGCTCCATCACCGCATCGAGCACGCCCTCCAGGTGACCGACGAGCAGCTGGAGCGGATGGTATCCATGGACCTGGTGCCGGTCATCCAGCTGGACGGGGTCGCCAGCGACTGGGTGCAGTGGGCGGCGTCGCTTGGTGACGAGGGCGCTGAGGTTAATCGTGACTACGAGGCGGAAAGCGTCGAGTGGCTGGGCCGCTGGCGCGATTTCGTGGACGCCGGACTGCACGTGGCCGCCACGACCGACATGCCGTGGTTCCTCGTCGACTTCAATCTGACCGATGACATCGGCCGTCCGCAGGATCAGGTCGCCGGTGGCATGGACGGGCGTGGTCGCGTGTATTCCGACGTCCCCGAATGGGTGCTCGACCAGCTGTTGACGGCCGAGCAGGCGCTGAGGGCAATGACCGTGGACGCCGCCTGGGCGCTCGGCGACGAGGCAAACCGCGGCCACCTGGCCGTCGGGACCTATGGCGACGTCACCGTCCTGAGCGGCGACGTCACTGACGCCACCCCCGATGAGATCAGGGCCATGACTGTCGTCGCCACCGTCGTCGACGGGATCGCGGCCTACTGCGACGACCCGGAGATCTGCGTCCAGCTCGAGGACTGAACCCGCGCGCCGGGGATCTTTACCAGCGCTCCTCGTGGACAACGTCGGACAGGGGTAGCCGTCCGCCGGTGCGGTTCGACGCGCTCAGCTTCGCCGGATCGGCGGGGTGGCCGAACGACAGGAGGAAGTCGCAGCGGCGGTCCTCGGGGAGACCGAGCAGCCGCGACGCCAGCTCGTGGTCGTACACGGTGGCCGGCACGCTGCCGATCCCGAGCTCCCACGCGGCCAGCACCATGTTCTGGGCGGCTCGCCCGTTATCCCACATCACCGAGTTGTTGTAGTGGCCCTCTGCGTTCGGCGTCACGATGGCGATGGCCACCGTCGCGCCGGCGAGATGGTCGGCGTAGTGGCCGACGGCGGCCAGCTCGCGCAGGTGCTCGCGGTCGCGAAGCACGATGAAAGCCCAGTGCTGGTCGTTCTTCGAGCTGCCCGTCCGTCGACCGGCATTCAGGATGCGCTCGAGATCCTCGTCCGCGATCGGCTCGTCGCTGAACCTGCGCACCACTCGTATCGTGTTGATGGCCTGCCAGGTCTCCATCGGTCCATGATCGCGCATGGCCTGGGCGCCATCCACGGCCCCGGGCATGGCACCATGGCGGCATGAGCTTCGCCGAGGCGCAGGCCGCCTTCTTCGCCGACTTTTTTCGCCACTACCCCGTCCATGCCACCAACGCGGGCAACCATGACCACGACGGGGAGTGGCCGGACCTCACCGATGCCGGCACCCATGACCGCCTCGCCTGGTTGGCGGAGGCGCGCGCCAGCCTCGAGGCAGTCGAGGACCTGACGCGAGACGAGGAGATCGATCGTCGTGTGCTGCTCGCCCAGATCGACGAGCTGCGGTTCGACGAGGAGGATCTCGACGAGCCGTCGTGGAGCCCGATCGTCTACAGCTACCTGCTCGGCGGCGGCCTCTTCGCCCTGGTGGCGCGCGAGTTCGCGCCGCTCGGCGATCGCCTGGGCAGCGCAGCCGGTCGGATGGAGGGCATTCCGGCGGTCCTCGACGCGGCCCGCGACAACCTGACCTCCGGGCGCGGGCGTGCGGTCAGCGGCTTCCACGTGGAGAAGGGCATCGCCACGATGCCCGGTGTCGCCGACCTGTGCCGCACCGCCGTAGAGATGGCTGCCGATGCCGACGAGGCCACGCGCGCTCGGGTCGACGCCGCCTCCGGCCACGCCGTCGCCGCGGTCGAGGCCTTCATCGCTTGGCTCCGCGACGACCTGCTCCCCACGGCCGACGGCGACTTCCGGCTCGGCCGCGACCTGTACGAGCGCAAGTTCCAGCATCGGCTCAAGGGGACGGTCAGCCCGGCCGAGCTCGAGGCCCGCGCGGCCGCCACCTACGACGAGGTCCGCGCTGAGATGCTTCGCATCGCCCGCGAGCTGTGGCCGACCTGGATCGGCGATGAGCCGATGCCCGAGGATCCCAACGCCCTCACCCGCCGCGTCCTGGACGCCATCGCCACCGATCACCCTAAGGCGGACGAGCTGCTCGACTACTGCCGTGCCGAGCACGAGCGGATCGAGGCATTCATCCGCGAGCGCGACCTCATCGGCCTGGCCGAGGATCCGCTCCAGATCATCTGGACCCCGCCCTTCCTGCGTGCCTTCGGTGGCGCCATGCTCATCCCACCGGGCCCGCTCGACA
>DASVEH010000324.1:0-11426 GCA_036380655.1 Candidatus Limnocylindria bacterium
GCCCTGGTCACGCCGCGCCTCGCGGTGTACGGCAGCCAGTTCGTGCTCGTCGCCGCGTTGCTGGCCTGGCAGGCCCGGCGCCGGCTGCGCGGCACATCGCCGGGGATGCTCGCCGTGCTGGTGACGGCCGCATGGCTCGGAGAAGGCGCCGTCCTCACCGTCATCGGGGAGCCGCTCGTCGCCAACGAGCTCGATCCGGAGATCGCCTGGTATTTCTGGCTCGTCGCCACGGCAGGGCCGCTCCAGCCGGCGGTCGCGTTCGCCGGAGGCTGGCTCGGCCTGCGTGGACGGGCTACGCAACCAGGTCCGGCGTCACCTCGGCGATCGAGCGGCACCCGCTGAGCGCCATCGCGAGCGAGAGCTCGTCGCGCAGGATGCGCAGCGCGCGCTCGACGCCGGCCGCGCCGTTGACCGCCAGGCCCCACAGCGCGGGCCGGCCGACGGCCACGAGGTCGGCGCCGAGGGCGAGCGCCTTCAGCACGTCGATGCCGCGGCGCACGCCGCCGTCGACCACGACCAGCGCGCGGTCGCCAACCGCCTCGACGATCGGGGGCAGCGCGTCTGACGTGGCGATCGAGGTGTCGAGCTGGCGCCCGCCGTGGTTGCTGACCCACACGCCGTCGCAGCCGGCATCGACGGCACGCACCGCGTCATCGGCGCGCAGGATGCCTTTGGCCACCAGGGGGATCGGGCAGACCGATCGGAGCCAGGCCAGGTACTCCCAGTCCATGGTGGGCAGCACGACGATGCCCGTCTCCGGGTCGACCGGCTGATCCGGCGGGAGGTGAACGCCGAGCTGCACCGACAGGGCGTTCCGCAGGTCCCGCTCCCGGTTCCCCGGCAGCGGCAGGTCCACCGTGATGGCGACCGCCGAGTAGCCCGCGGCCGCGGCGCGTCGCACGAGGGCGCGGGTGGCCTCGCGATCGTCGGGCGCATAGAGCTGGAACCAGCGCGGCGCGTCGGGAGCTGCCGCCGCGACGTCCTCCATTGAGTGCGAGGAGATGGTGGACAGCGTCATCAGGGCCGCAGCCGCCGCCGCGCCCCGCGCGGTCCCCATCTCGGCGTCCGGATGGGCGAGGACGTGTGCGGCTGTGGGCGCCACGATGACCGGGTGAGCGAGCGGCACACCGAACGCGCTCGTCGCGAGATCGACCCGCGACACGTCCACGAGGACGCGTGGGAGCAGCCGGAGTCCGTTCCACCCTTCGCGGTTGCCGGCGATGGTGAGCTCGTCGCCGGCGCCGCCCGCGTAGTAGTCCCACGCCCCCGGCTCCATGCGTGCGCGAGCCAGCGGCTCCAGATCGGCCAGGATGATCGGCTCTGCCGGTGTGGTCATCAGGGCGATGATGCCACCCGCGAGCGGGCACAATAGCGGGCATGCAACGCAATTCCGCCATCGCGATCGGCGTCGCGGTCGTCGTGCTGGCGATCGTGATCGGCTTCCTGGTCTTCTCGTCGTCGCCGGAGCCCACCGAGCCCGGCCCGTCGGCGAGCGCCTCCGCCAGTGCGGCCGCATCGGCCTCGGCCAGCGCTTCGCTGAACGCCGAGCTCCTCGACCGACGCTGGACGGTCCTCTACGTCGGGACCGATCTCAACGACCGGCGCGAGGAGGAGGGTGCGGTGGCGAACACCGATGCGCTCATGCTCGTCAGCCTCGCGGCAGACCAGTCCGAGCTGACGATGGTCTCACTTCCGCGGGACACGGTCGACGTGCCGATGGCGGACGGCGAGACGTGGCCGCGCAAGATCAACGGCCTCTACACCGAGCGCGGGCTCGAGGAGCTGGTGGGCGCCATGGAGACCCTCTTCGGGGTGCCGATCGACGCCCATGTCGTCCTCGACATGGATGACTTCGCCGGCCTGGTCAACGCGGTCGGCACCATCGAGGTCTCTCCTCCCGAGCCCGTCGTGGACCCGATCGTCAGCCTCGACCTGCCGGCCGGCGACCAGGAGCTGGACGGCTCGGAGACGACCCGCTACGTCCGCACCCGGGTCGACCAGGACTACGGCCGCATGGCGCGGCAGCAGGAGGTCGTGGTCGCCCTGGTCGAGAAGCTGGTCGATCCGGACACCGACGTCGACCTGGCCGAGCTGCTCGACTCGTTCGATTCGCTCGAGACCGATCTGCCGCTCGAGGACCTGCCGACCCTGGTCGAGCTGGCACGCCGGGCGCGCGATGCCGAGGTGCACAACCTTCTGATCGAGCCGCCGCTCATCACCTTCGAGGGCGATCGCGGCGACGGGCGTGGCTACATCCTCGAGCCGGACGTGGAGGCCATTCGAGCCGAGGTGCAGGCGCTCATCGGCGAATAGGGGTCAGGACTCGGTCGAGTCCCCCGTGCCCTCGGCGGTCCCGCCACCTTCGCCCTCGGCACCCTCGGCACCCTCGGCGGCCTCGCCGCCCTCCGGCACCTCTGCGCCCTCGCCCTCGAGCTCCTCGCCCTCGGCGACGACCGGCTCCGGCTCCTCCTCGACTCGCGGCGGCACGACCGTTGCGACGAGGGTCTCGCCGTCGGTCACGACGGTGACCAGGTCACGGTTGAGGCTGAGGTCGCGCACGTGGATGGCGACGTCGAGCGACCTGAGGACAGACACGTCGACCGGGATCTCGTGCGGGATGTCGGCCGGCAGCGCCTTGACGCGGATGTTCGACACGTTGTGGAGCAGCGTCCCCCCGGTCTCCTCGACTGCAGGTGCCTCGCCGCTGAAGACGAGCGGCACGTCGACCTCCATCTCGACGTTCAGGTTGACGAGGAAGTAGTCGACGTGGAGGGCGCGGCCGCTCAGCGGGTGGCGCTGGACGCTCTTGATGAACCCGCTCGTGGCGCGGCTGGCGCCGGGGAGACGGAACTTGACGACCGAGGTCTTGCCGGCGGCACGGTAGAGGGTCTCGAACGTCTTCGCCTCGACCTGGACGTTGGTCGACTCCTCGCCTTTGCCGTACACGACGCCTGGCACGAACCCCTCACGGCGGAGCCGCTTGTTCGCCTTGCCCTGCGCCTCACGCGCGTCGAGGGTGAGCTCCAGGTCCATCGGTCGTGGTGATCCTCTCTGGTGGTCGGGCGCCTCGGTCGCCCGAAGGGGCGGCGGGCAGCGCCGAGCGGTTCGAATGCGCTGTTGTGCGAGGCGGCATGGTACCGCGAGCGAGCCTGCCGGGCAAGCGACCCGCCCGGCGCGCGGTTAACGATTCTTCAGGAGCCCGCAACCGAGCCGACCAAGCTCGGTTCCTATACTGGCGAGATGGCCGGCACCATCATGATCGTGGAAGACGAGCCCGCCGTTGCGCGTGGCGTCCAGGTGGCCCTCGAGCGCGAGGGCTACGTCGTGAGCGTCCAGCAGACCGGCGAGGACGCGCTGGCCGGTTTCGCCGATACCGCACCGGACCTCGTGGTGCTCGACGTGCGACTGCCGGGCATGGATGGATTCGAGGTGCTGCGGCAGCTGCGACGCGAGACGCGCGCGCCGGTCCTCTTCCTGACCGCGCGCTCGGACGAGGTCGACAAGGTGGTCGGCCTGGAGATGGGCGCCGATGACTACCTCGTCAAGCCGTTCAGCGTCCGGGAGCTGGTGAGCCGGGTCAGGGCGCTGCTGCGCCGCGCCTACGGCGAGCTGGCCGATACCGAGACCGGTCGGACGCTGCGGCGCAAGAACCTGGTGATCGACCTCGAGCGCCGGCGGGTCACCCGTGACGGAGAGCGAATCGGCCTGACGACCACCGAGTTCGATCTGCTGCGCCACCTCGCGGCCCGGCCCGGCCGGGTCTACACCCGCGGTCAGCTGCTCGAGCTGGTTCGCGACTACGACGACGCGCTCGAGCAGGACGAGCGAACCATCAACGTCCACATCAGCCACATCCGGGACAAGATCGAGCCGGATCCTGCTCAGCCCCGCTACATCCGCACGGTGAGGGGCGTCGGGTATGCCTTCGCCGAAGACTGAGGCCGAGCGCGCCGAGCGAACGGAGCCGAGCGGCCGGCTTCACCTGCCGCGCGGTCTGGCCGCGGTCTTCCAGCGCCTCAACACCCGGCTCGTGCTGGCCATCGGCTCGGTGGCGCTCGTCGGGCTCATCGTGTCGGCGATCGCCATCAACCAGATCCTGCCGGGCTACTTCGCCGAGCAGACGAGCGACCGGCTCGAGACAGCCGGGCTGGGCACCGGCCTGCTGATGCGGCAGCTCGCGACGAACGCGATCGCCAACGAGCGCCCAGGCTTCGTCGAGGTGGCCGAGCTGCGCGCCCGCGAGATCGTGCGCCCGGCGGTTCGCGTCGCGGCGCAGGTGATCCTGCCGGCGACCTATGCCGTGTTCAACGACCCGGGTGGCCAACTGGTCGCGCAGAGCGAGCCGGAAAACGTCGCCGAGCTCGAGGAGGAGGGCCTCCGCCCGGATCCGGTGACGCCGGTTCGGCTCAACGTCGCGATCGACCTGCCGAGCGGCGGCCAGGCGCGCTACGTCCTCGACGTTTCGCGGCCCTACACCTCGCGCCAGGCGACGCTCGACCAGATCCGGTCGGCCATCCTGGGCGCAGGGCTGCTGGCGCTCGTCGCCGCCGTCGTGTTCGGGGTGGTGGCCGCGCGCCGGGTGACCGCGCCGATCCATCGGCTGCGCGGCGTCGCCGGCCGCGTGGCCCAGGGCCAGCTCGACGAGCGGGCGACAGCTTCCGGGGTCCTCGAGGTGGACGAGCTGTCGGCGCAGTTCAATGTCATGGCCGACCGGCTGTCCGGCACCCTCCGGATGCTCGAGGCCGATCGCGATCGGCTGCGCGAGTTCGTCGCCGACGTCAGCCACGAGCTGCGCACCCCGATCGCAGCGCTGCGCATGTACACCGAGCTCCAGAGCGACGGCGAGGTCGACGACGCCACGCGGGCGGAGTTCCTTGGGCGCTCGACCGAGCAGATCGGGCGTCTGGAATGGCTGAGCACGAACCTGCTGGACCTGTCGCGGATCGACGCAGGCATCTTCCCGCTCGACATGCGCACCGGCGACCTGCGTGACCCGATCCAGGCGGTCGTGCAGGCCCTCTCCGAGGTGGCGATGGCGCGCGGCATCGGCCTCGAGAGCTACGTGCCCGGGCAGCCGGTGGAGCTGCGGTTCGACCGGGAGCGCGTCGTCCAGCTGCTGACCAACCTGATCGGGAACGCCATCAAGTTCACCCCACGCGGCGGCTCCGTCTCGGTCCGGCTCCTCGACGGCGACCAGCCGGCCACCATCGAGGTGCGCGACACGGGCGCCGGCATCCCGGCCGACGAGCTGCCACGGGTCTTCGAGCGTTTCTACCGGGGCACCAACACCGGGGACGCGCGAGCCTCCGGCAGCGGCCTGGGCCTCGCGATCGTGCGATCGATCGTCGAGATGCACGGCGGGGAGATCGAGGTGGCCAGCGTGGTGGGGGAGGGCACCGTGTTCCGGATCACGTTCCCGACCCCCGAATCGAAGGTCAACGAAACTTCACGCGGCAGCCATCCTGCAGGCAATCCAGGCTCCGTAGCGTGACGGTCGCCCGCCCGGCGAGGCAGCACGCAGCATGGATAGAGCAAGACCGATGACGACCAACCATCCGAACCATTCCACCGATCGCGACCCCGATCGCGACCCGACCGAGACCGTCGAGGTGCAGCGCTACGGTCCGACACCGCCGCCGCAGCATCACGCACCGGGCTGGCAGGCGGCACCTGCCTGGACGAGCCGGCCGCCGGCCGCGGTCGCCGCGACGCCCTCGCGACGCGGGCCGGGCGCACTGCCCGTGATCGCGATCGCCGTCATCGCCGGCATCCTGTCCGGCGCCCTGTCGGCGGTCGCCGTGTCGAACATGCTGCGGGAGCCAATCACGACCGGGGGCGAGGTCGCGGCAACGCCGGATGCCGACAACGTGAGCGACGTGCGGATCGACGAGTCGAGCGCCATCATCGAGGCGGTCGACCAGGTCACGCCCGCGGTGGTCACTATCCAGTCCTCGGGCGGCGGCCTGCTCGGCAGCGCGAGCGGCACCGGCTCCGGATTCATCTACGATCCCGATGGCTGGGTGCTCACCAACCGCCACGTCGTCGAGGAGGCGTCGCAGCTGCTCGTGGTGCTGAACGACGGCCGCCAGTTCCCCGGCGAGGTGTACGGCATCGACACGCTGACCGACCTCGCCATCGTGAAGATCGACGCCAGCGATCTGCCGGTCGCGCCGATCGGCGGCTCGGCACACCTGGAGCCCGGCCAGCTCGCGATCGCGATCGGTAACCCGCTCGGCTACGAGAACACGGTCACGACCGGCGTCGTCTCCGGCCTCGGCCGCCGCATCACGGCCTCGGACGCCACCCAGACCAGCGCCGAGACGCTCAACAACCTCATCCAGACCGACGCCGCCATCAATCCCGGCAACTCGGGCGGACCGCTCGTGAACAGCGCGGGCCAGGTCATCGGCGTCAACACCGCGGTCAGCCAGAACGCGCAGGGGCTCGGCTTCGCGATCCCGATCGACGTCGCCAAGCCGATCATGCAGCAGGCGCTCGACGGCGACGAGCTGACCCGCCCTTGGATCGGCGTGTACTTCATCCCGGTCGACCCGGCGCTTGCCGCCGAGCAGGACCTGCCGGTCGAGTACGGCGCCCTGATCGGCACCACCGGCGGCACGGGGCAGGCGATCTTCCCGGGCAGTCCTGCCGAGGACGCCGGGCTCCAGGCCGGCGACATCATCGTCTCGGTCGACGGCGAGCAGGTGAGCGCCGACTCCGACCTCTCCACCCTGATCCTGCCGCACAAGCCGGGCGACACGATCACCCTGCGCGTCCTCCGCGACAACTCGGCCCGGGAGGTCGAGGTGACCCTCGGGGAGCTACCGGCCGACAGCTGAGCCGCGACCCTACCCGTCGGCCTCGGGGCGGCGCCGGATGAGCACCGCTTCGACCGTGTCGAAGACGCCGTCGATCGGCGCCTCCGGCTTTCGCACCCGCACCTCGACGGCGTCCACCACCGACGGCTCGGTGGCTTCGAGCGCGGCGGCCGCGATGGCGCCGGCCAGCGCCTCGATCAGGTCGAACGATCGGCCCTCGACGATGGTCCGCACCACCTCGTGGAGCGCGCCGTAGTCCGCGGTCCTCTCCAGCTCGTCGCGCTCGGCGGCCATCGACAGGTCGGCGTGCAGCACCAGGTCGACCTCGAAGGGCTGGGCCGTCTCCTTCTCCCAGTCATGCACGCCGTGGCGCGCGTCGAAGCGCATGCCCAGCAGGCTGAGCCGATCGGTGAACCGCTCGGCGGTCATCGTCGCACCACGCCGTCCGCCACGCGCAGCGTGCGGGCGATGGGCCTCACGTCGTGGACGCGCACGATATCGGCACCGGCCATCACCGCCAGTGCCACCGTCGCCGCACTGCCCTCCACCCGATCGCCCGGCTCCGCGCCGCCGAGCAGCTCGCCCAGGAACCGCTTGCGGCTGGTGCCCACCAGGAGTGGCAGCCCGCCCAGACGCCGCTTGAGCTCGCCGAGCCGATGGAGGAGCTCGAGGTTGTCGTCGGTCGTCTTGCCGAAGCCGATGCCCGGGTCGACGATGAGGCGATCTCGCGCCACGCCGCGCGCCTCCGCTCCGGCGATCGCCTCCGCCAACCACTCGACCACGGCGCGGAACACTCCGTCGGGATAGCCGGCGCCGTCCTGGTTGTGCATGACCACCAGGTGCGCACCCGACGCGGCGGCCGCGTCGGCCGTGCCGGGATCGCGCCGCGCGCCCCACACGTCGTTGACGATGGTCGCGCCGGCCTCGAGCGCGGCGGCGGCGACCGTCCCCTTGCTGGTGTCGATGCTGATGCGGGCGCGGTCGCCCAGCTCGGCGGCCAGGGCGCGGACGACCGGGATGGCCAGCGCCGCCTCGGTGGCGGCGTCGACCGGCGGGTGCTCGCCGTACGCCTGGCGCGGTCGGGTCGACTCGGCGCCGACGTCGAGGATGTCGGCTCCGGCCTCGACCATCGCTCGGCCCTGCGACACTGCGGCCGCCACGACCTCGTCGGGCGCCCGGTCATCGGTTGCCAATCCGTCCCCGGAGAACGAGTCGGGGGTGACGTTGACGATCCCCATCAGGTAGGTTCGCTCGCCCCAGCGCAGCTCGGGTCCCATCAGCTCTCCTCGGGCATCGGGACGATCATGCCCCGAACCGCCCCGACCAGGTAGAGGGAGCCTGCCACCACGATCGGGTCACCGTCCGCCAGGCGCAGGGCCGCGGCGGGCGTCGGGGCCGTCCGGGCCGGACCTCCGCCGATGCGTCGCCAGATCCGTTCGAGGGCCTCCGGTGAATGGGCGCCGGGGTCGTCGACGCGCGTGAAGACGAAGCGCGGCTCGAGCGGCGCCAGTGCCCGCAGGACGGCATGGACGCGCTTCGCGCGCATGGCACCGAAGACGATCGTCGGGCGGTGCAGCCCCAGGTCTTGGAGCGCTGACGCGAGGGCGGCCGCGCCCGCCGGATTGTGGGCCCCGTCGAGCAGGACGCGCCCGAGGCCCAGCGGGGCCGCGTCGAGCAGCTCCAGGCGGCCCGGCCAGCGGGCGTTCGCCAGCCCCCGCCGCAGGCTTTCCTCGTCGAGCTCGATGCCGTGGCGCTCGACGAGGGCGTCGAGCAACCCGAGCGCGACCGCCGCGTTGTCCGCCTGGTGCGCGCCGAGCAGGCCGATGCGCAGGCCGGGGAGCCGCCACGCGGGCGTGTCCGCGTCGACGACGAGCCCGTCCCAGTCGAGGTGGCGGCGCGTCACCCGGAACGGCTGGCGCGGCCCGGCACGCCGGAGCGGCACGCCGAGCGCCGCACACCGATCCAGGATGGGGCGGAGGCCTCGGCCCGATGCGCCGGTGACGGCGAGGTTCCCGGGCTTGATGATGGCGGCCTTCTCGGTGCCGATGGCGGTCAGCGTGCCGCCAAGGTACGCCTCGTGGTCGCGCTGCACGTTGGTGATGGCCGCCACGCCGAGATCGAGCACGTTGGTGGCATCCAGGCGGCCGCCCATGCCGACCTCGACGAGGACCAGGTCGACCTGCCGGCGGGCGAGCTCGGTGATGGCGGCGGCGGTGAGCGCCTCGAACTCGGTCGGCGGCCCGATCTCGGCGGCGACGCGGTCGATGGCAGGCAGCACGAGCGCCACCGCGGCCGCGAAGTCTGCGGGGCTCAGCGGTTCGCCGTCCACGGCGACGCGCTCGCGGTAGCTGACGAGGTGCGGCTTCGGCATGCTGCCCACTCGCAGCCCGGCCGCACCGAGCACGGAGCGGACCATGGCGACGACCGACCCCTTCCCGTTCGTGCCGCCCACCAGCGCACCGCGGAGGGCGGCCTCGGGACGGCCCGCCTCGGCCATGAGGCGCTCGACCCGCTCGAGGCCCATGCTGATGCCGAACCGCCCGCGCTCGGTGAGCGCTGCGACGGCCGCCGCATAGGAGAGGGTCACGGCGTCAGTCCGCGGCGTCCTCGAAGAAGACGCAGTCGTTGAACTGCCCGGTCAGGCACAGGTCGTTGACGTATCCCGAGTCGAGGTGCACGCCGCCGCGCAGCTCGCATCGGCTCACCGTGCCCTCCTGCTTCATGAGGGTGCGCATGAGCTGGGGCGCCTGGATCGGCACCCGGCCGCGCGGACCGTGGGTCAGGTAGAAGTGCGGGCAGTGGTGCCGGCGCGGCTTCGAGTAGCCGAGGGGCACGCCGCGGCGCCCGACGTGGACCTCGAGCGGCTCCGGGGTGCCGGCGAAGCGCTTCTCGGCGATCACGCAGCGACCGGGTTCGCACTCCTTGTCGTTGTGGCAGCAGGCACGCGCCGGACCGATGCCCTCCACCGCCCACAGCTCCCAGCAGGGACGGCGCAGGATGAAGGCGGGACATCGGTAGCGGATGGTGAGGTCGCAGTTCTCGACCTCCCAGCACATGGTGCGCCGATCGGTCTCGCGGCGATCCGGCGCGAATGGGTCGTTCGTCTCGCGGCGATCCCCGCCGGCTCGGCGCTCGGTCTTGATGATCACGGTGCTCGGGCAGCCCTCCTCGCGAGGGAGTGTAGCGGCTGCCTAGGCGATGAACTGGCGGAGTCGCTCCTCCATGACCTCCTGGGGCATGTAGCCGACCAGGCGCGCGGCCTCTCGGCCGTTCTGAAAGACGATGAGGGTGGGAATGCTGAAGATGCTGTAGCGCATCGCGAGCTGCTGGTTCTCGTCGGTGTTGACCTTCGCGACGGCCATCCGCTCGCCGTGCTTGTCGCCGATGCTCTCGACGACCGGCGAGACGAGCCGACACGGGCCGCACCAGGGTGCCCAGAAGTCGACGAGGACCGGCTTGTCCGCGTTGAGAACCTCCGATTCAAAGGTCGCTTCGTCGACCGAGATCGGGGCGGTGGTTGCCATGACTGAACGAACGTGCCTCCAAAGAGCGTGGAAACGCCGATTGCGGTCATCGTAGCACCGGGCGTGCCCGACGGCCGCTCGGCCGGCGACTACGGCGCGACCGTCGGCGTCGCGGTGGGCGGCGGAGGCAGGGTCGGAACGGGGGACGGCGAGGGCGTCGGCACCGGGGTCGGGACCGGCGACGGCGTCGGCGACGGCGAGGGTGTGGGTCCGCTGCTGACGAGCAGCGAAACCTGGCTGCCGGCGGGCACCGTGTTGCCGGTCGGAGGATCGCTGCTGATGACCGACCCGTTCGGGATCTCCTGCGACGGCTCGAAGGTGACCTCGCCGACGGTGAGGTCGAACTCGCGCAGGGTCGCCTCCGCCTGGGTCAGCGTCTGGCCCCGCAGGCTCGGCACCTGGACCTCTTCCTCGCCGCTCGACACGAAGATGCGGAGACTGCTGCCCTCGGCGACCTGCTGGCCGCTGGCCGGCTCGCAGCGAATCACGTCGCCCTCGTCGACCTCCTCGGAGGTCTCGGTGTCCTCGTCGGGCGTGACGCCGAGGGTGGCGAGCTGGCCCCGCAGGGTGGTGATCGCCACGCCCTCGCACTCGGGAACGGTGACCGTCGCGGCCGACGGGGTCGGCGAGGCGGACGGGTCGCCCGACCCGCCGAGCAGCTGGGCGGCGAGGAAGCCGATGGCGCCGAGGAGGATGACACCGAGGAGGGCGAGCAGCCAGATCCACCACGGTTGCCCCTCGTCGCGCGGTCGGTCGTAGGCGGTCGGGCGACGCGAAGGCGGCAGGACCGGCACGCGGTCGGCGGGCCGCGTGACGCGCGGCGGGACGTAGACGGTCGGTTCGCCGGCGGGTGGCGTGGAGGCCACCACGGCCGGCGCGACCCCGGCCAGCGGCGAGGCGGCGTCGGGGTCGCGGCGCCAGACGCGGAGCGCCTCGGCGAAGGCCCCGGCGTCGGGATAGCGATCGGCCTGCTCGCGCGACAGCGCGCGCATGAGGATGGCCTCCAGGCCCTGCGGCACCGGGCGGCCGATGGAGCTGGGCGTGGGCGGATCCTCGCTCAGGCGCTTGAGAGCCACCGCCGCGG